>PARL01000008.1 GCA_002711465.1 Fidelibacterota bacterium
CCCTTTCAAATTTACTCGTGATAACTATGATAAACTTATAGATATTCACATTATAACTAATGATTTCGAAAGAAGTTATTGGCATCTAAAACCTTATGATGATTATGAATATTCTAATTGCAATGATGAATGTCAATCATATTTTGAAGAATTAATAAAATACTATAAGTAAATTTATATTATCGTCTATTTTAAATAACTATTTAAAGTTTGGAAACTAAAAAAAAGGCAACCCTTTCAACCCTGATAACATTTATCAACGATTGATTACATTTGAGCAGCGAATTGCTAATCCGTCATGTCTTAACAGGCATGCATGAGTTCAAATCTCATACTCTCCGCACGAGATAATAGAAACCTCCTCTTAATTGAGGGGGTTTTTTTATTTAGTTGCGTATAGAATATATCCAAAAAATATAGTATTGACAAAAGATAGCCATTCTGAAAGACTACTCTCATATGAGCCACCTAAAATCCAAACAAATGCAATCCAGAAAATTATACAAAGTCTTAATTTGTCCGTCATAGATAATTCCTTTAATTTTATCTTTTTATTATTTGATAAAATATAACTTAGTTACTTCAAAAAAATGATGAATGGAAATGAAAAAATTCTTAATAGTTTTTAACGAATTTTTCGAAAACTGATAAAACATAATCAATATGATTTGTTTTCATTTCAGTAGATAAAAATAGTGCTTCATATGCAGAAGGCGGAAAATATATATTATTTTCTAGGAAATAGTTATGCAAGTCATTATAGTTATTTACACATTCTTTGGATATATCTTTATATTTTTCAACTTTTTTATTAGTACAAAAAATACCAACCATTGAACAAAAACTATTAACAATCATAGGATAATTATATTTCTGAGATATTTCAATCAATCCTGAACTCAAATAATTTGTTATGTGGTTTAGATGTTCATATACTTTTTTATTTTCAAGTTGTTTTAGCATTGCTATACCAGCGGACATTGACACAGGATTTCCTGATAAAGTTCCTGCTTGATAAACAGGTCCTTCAGGAGATATATATGACATTATCTCATTTTTACCACCGTATGCTCCAACAGGAAGACCACCTCCAATAACCTTTCCTAATGTTGTAATATCAGGTTCTACATTTAGATGGTATTGAGCACCTCCATGAGATACACGATAACCTGTCATAACTTCATCAAAAATAAGTAGACTATTATATTTTGTACATAGTTCTCTCAAACCTTGTATAAACTCTTTCTTTGGTTTGATAACACTCATGTTACCAGTTACAGGCTCTACAATAACTGCAGCTATCTTATTACTATATTTTTCGAATGTATTTCTAACTTGCTTTATATCGTTAAAATCAAGCGTAATTGTTGAATCAACAACAGCTTGAGGAACACCAGGACTAGTTGGTTGATCAAAAGTTGCTAGTCCTGAACCTGCATTTGATAAGAATATATCAGCATGTCCATGATAACATCCCTCAAACTTTATAACCAAATCTTTTTTCGTGTAACCTCTTGCTAATCTAACAGCACTCATTGTTGCTTCAGTACCAGAATTAACAAATCTTACTTTTTCAATAGATTTTATTGAATCTATAATTAATTTAGCAAGAATATTTTCTCTTCTTGTTGGAGTTCCAAAAGATGTTCCAAATTCTAAAACCTCTTTTATACTATTTTTAACTAATTTATTGTTATGTCCAAGTATGAGGGGTCCCCATGAGCATGTAAAATCTATAAACTTATTATTATCTTCATCAAAAATATAAGGCCCGTCACCTCTAGATATGAAATGTGGAGTCCCTCCAACAGCTTTAAAAGATCTTACTGGACTATTAACGCCTCCAGGCATTAATTTTTTAGCATCATTAAATAATTTTTTTGATTGAGTATTTTGAATTTTCATTTTTGATTAATTTCCTTAGCATATTTTTTTGCAAAATATGAAATAATTATATCTGCACCTGCCCTTTTTATAGATGTTAGAATTTCATTAATAATTTTATTTTCATCAATCCAATTTTGTTTAGATGCAGCTTTTACCATAGAATATTCACCACTTACATTATATGCAGCTATTGGTACATTAACTGTATTTTTTACATCCCTAATTATATCTAAAAATGATAATGCAGGTTTAACCATTATAATGTCAGCACCTTCTTCAATATCAATCTTAACTTCTTTTAATGCTTCATTTCTATTACTAAAACTCATTTGATAACTTTTTCTATCTCCATATTGTGGTGCTGATTCTGCAGCATATCTGAATGGCCCATAAAAATTTGATGCAAATTTTGCAGAGTAACTCATGATAGGAAGATTTTTAAACATGTTTGAATCAAGAGCATATCTAATATATTTAACAGCACCATCGATCATACCTGATGGTGCAATCATATCTACTCCAAATTTAGCGTGCGATATCGCCTGCTTTTGTAAATATTCAAGTGTAGCATCATTGTCTAATTCTTCATTTTTAATTATTCCACAGTGTCCATGATCAGTATATTCGCACATACACAAATCTGTAATTAAAAAAGCCTCTGGAAATCTTTTTTTAATTTCCACAAGAGACTTTTGTATAATCCCATTATCTGATAATGCATTTGAGCCATATTCATCTTTTTTATCAGGAATCCCAAATAATATAAATTTATCCACATTTAGTTTCAAAAGATCTTCTATTTCATACATAACTTGATCAATTGAAAATTGGTAAATATCGGGCATGGATTCAACTTCAATTTTTTGATTTTTACCAGTTCTTATAAATAAAGGGTAAACAAAGTTTCGAACATTCAAATGATTTTCTTGTGTAAGAGATCTAATTGATGATGTGCCTCTTAATCTCCTAGGACGTTTATTAATTTTTATTTCTTCATTCATATAAATTTTTCACAGTTTTTAAAGAATTAAGAATATTATTCTCAAGTGATATACCATTTTTAAAATTACCATTAAATATTAAACCAGGGCAATCGGTTTCTAATGATGAAATTGCATCTAAATATTTTTGATAATTAATCTCATATTGAGGTATTGATTTTGACCAAGATTTTGTTGATACAAATACAGGCTTTTCAACAACATTATAAATTTTATACAAATCTTTATATACATTTTCTAATATCTTTTTTTCATCCATTTTGGTTAATTCTGGTTGCCGAGCACCTCCAATGTATACGGTAATTAAACTTTGATCTTCGGGAGATCTATTACTAAACATTGATGATAAATGTAAAACTCCTAAAATGTTCATATTTTCCTTTTTTGGTATCAATATACCAAAGCCATCTATTTTTTGATTAAAAGATGTATTTTTATAGGCTAATGTAACAGTAGTTAGTGGAGGGTAATATATTTTATTAATAATATTAACATCTTTACTTAATTTTTCCCCAAAATTTATATTTTCTAATTTATGAGTAGGCACAGTTATAATAACTTTATCAAATTCTTCTAATTGAATTTTTCCGTCAAAATTATATTCTATAAAGATTTTATTATTTTTTTCAAAAATAGAATTAATTTCCGCTTTATATTTAATATTATTTTCAAACTTAATCGATAAAGCATTTATTAAATCAAATAATCCATTTTTAAATGAAATAATTTTTCTTTTAATTTTAAAATCACTTTTATTTTTCATCAAAAAACCTTTTGTAAGACTACCATATTTTTTATCAATTTTAAATAAATTTGGAAATGCATGCTTTAAACTTATGTTTTCTGGATTTCCGGAATAGGTACCAGCTATAAAAGGATTTATTACATAATCAGCAAATTCTGAACTAAATCTTCTTTCAAAAAAATCATGCACGCTCTCATCTTGCTGATTATTTTTCTTATTGTTAAACACTTCAAATAATATTTTAAATTTTGTTTTAATTGAAAATAAGTTTGAAAACAAAAACGATGATATGGAATTTGGTACCTTTTCTATAAAACCATTTTTTAAAATAAAACGATTTTTTGATTTGATAGATGGAAAAATCATTTTTAAATCTAAATCATTGAACATATCAATAATTCTTGAATCAGAAACTGAAAGTGTATTTGGACCTAATTCATAAATGTACTTATCATTTTTAAAAGTTTGAATAACCCCACCTGCTTTAGATTTTGATTCAAATATATTTATATCATTAATATTCCTTTTATTTAGAAAATATGCAGTGGATAGTCCAGAAATGCCAGCTCCTATTATTGCGATTTTAGGACTCATTTTTTCTAATTAAATTTATAATAGTGTCAACCCATTGATCAGAATCATTTAAACTTGGAATTAATTTAAGTTCAGTACCTCCAGCCTTAATAAAATCTTCCTTGTAACTTTCATCAATTTCAATACAAGTTTCAAGACAATCACTAACAAAAGCAGGTGATAATACTAAAACTTTTTTATTCTTTTTCTCAATGAGTTCATTTAGAATATCATCAGTAAATGGTTTTAACCACTTATTATCTAATCGAGATTGAAAAGTGACACTATACTTTGACTTCTTTAGACTTAATTTTTTGGCTATGAGTTTTGTTGTTTCATAACACATTGCTTTGTAACAAAATTTATTTTCTTGAGTCAAACCAACTTCGCATGAATGGTCATTACAAAGTGTTTTATCAGTATATGTTTTATCAACATGTCTTTCAGGTAATCCGTGATATGAAAACAAAATATGATCGTAACTATTATAATCAATTTGTTTAGTATTTGAAACGAAGCAATTTATATAATCTTCATTATCACAAAAATGATTTATTACAGTTACTTTCGGAAAATTCCACCACTTTGATATAATTTCATAACATTTTTCAATAGTAGAACCTGTAGATGCAGATGCATACTGTGGATATAGTGGAAGAATAATTAATTCATCATGATTATTGTTATATATTTTTTCTAAAACTTTATCAAGAGATGGTTGTTGATATCTCATAGCGTAATAACATGTATACTCTTTACCGATTTTTTTATTTATTTTTTCATTTAAACTTTGTGTATACTTTTGAATTGGTGAGTGCCCAAATTTTTTCCACATCTTTCGATATTCTTTAGTAGAATTAAGTACTCTTAAAGGTATAATAATAAAATTGACAAGAAAAAATCTTAATAAATAAGGAATATCGATTACTCTTCCATCCATTAAAAATTCTTTTAAAAATTTCCATACGGATAAAACTGAAGCACTGTTAGGTGAACCTAAATTAATAATTAAAACTGCTTTATTCATCAAAATTAATCCATTCCGTTGGCTTTAAAAATTCATACAATTTCGCTTCCTCTGAATTAAGTTCTGGTTTCCAATTGTATTTCCAAGAAGAATATGGAGGTAACGACATTAATATAGACTCAATCCTACCATTTGTTTCTAATCCAAATAGCGTTCCCCTATCATAAACTAGGTTAAACTCAACATACCTTCCTCTTCTGTAAAGTTGAAACTCTCTATGCTTATTTGTATAGTTTTTTTTATTAAAATTATTGAATAAAGGTAAAAAGATATCTAAAAAAGTTTTCCCATTTTCGGTTACAAATTTAAATGTTTGATCTAAGTTACTTTCTAAATTATCAAAAAATATACCCCCTACACCTCTTGTCTCATTTCTATGCTTTATAAAAAAATATTTATCACAACTATCTTTGAAATTTTTATAATTAACAAAATCATATCTATCACATAAACTCTTAAGTTTTAAATGATAATCGATAATATCGTTTTTTGATATGTAGTATGGTGTTAAATCAATACCTCCACCAAACCATTTTTGATTATTTCTTTCTAAATAACGTATATTCATATGCATTGTGGGTACAAAAGGATTTTTTGGATGAATAACAACTGAAACACCAGTAGCATAAAAATCTTTTCCTTTACCTATAACTTTACTTGAAATATCATCAGATAGTTTTCCAGTTATGGATGAGAAATTAACACCTGCTTTTTCTATGTCACCATCTGAAAAAATTCTTGTTATTCCACCACCTGAACCACTATCGTAAACCCATTTATCTTCTTGATAATCCTGGGATGAAATAATACTTAATTTACTTGAAATATTATCTTGTATAGATTTAAATGAATTAGATATAATCTGCCTATCCATAACTTATTTTTTACTTAATTGTTTAACTGTTTGAATTAAAAATTCTACTGAAATTGGATTTACATTTGGAGTTATTCCATGACCTAAATTAAAAATATGTCCCTGATTATTTCCTATAGAATCAATTATTTTAGCAACTTCTTGTTTAATAATTTGGTTAGAACACAGTAATACTGATGGATCTAAATTACCCTGTAGAACAACTTTATTTTTGATTTTGTTTTTAATGTCCCCTATGTTAACTGTCCAATCTATACCTAATACTTTTGGCTCATTTTTTAAAATTAAATCAACATCATTACATAGACCTTTTGCAAAATAAATTGAAGGTATATTTCTTGAATTAATATGACGAATAATTTTAGAAATATATGGTAGGGAATATTTCTCATAATGATCTTTTGATATATATGTTCCATTTGAATCAAATATTTGGATAACATTAACTCCTGATTTGATTTGACCATCAATATAATTAATAGTAGCATCCGTTATTTTTTCCATCAACAATTTAAAAGAATCAGGCTTCTCAATCATTAAAGATCTTAAACTCATATAATCTTTGGAGGGTTTTCCCTCTAACATATAACATGCAACAGTCCAAGGTGCTCCAGCAAAACCAATAAGTGACTTATCATTATTTAAATCTGACCTTATTGATGAAATGCCTTTATATATATTTTTAAAATAATCATTATTATAGTTTAAATTTTTAATGTCATTATCATTACTAATTCTATTATTGAATACTGGACCAACTTTAGGCACTAAGTCAAACTTCATACCTAGCGATTCAGGTATGACAAGAATATCTGAAAACATTATTGCAGCATCAAGTTCAAATCTTTTCATTGGTAATAATGTAACTTCAGTCATAAGATCAGGTTTATGCATCATTTGATGAAATGTAGCTTTAGATCTAATTTTTCTATATTCAGGCAAATATCTACCCGCTTGTCTCATAATCCATACAGGCGTTCTTTTCGTTGGAAAACCATTACATGCATCTAAAAATATTTGATTACTTTTTTTCATTTAAACTTTCTGTAACAAGACTTAATAGAGTAGATATCGTTGAATCTTTTGGAAAAATTACTTTATCATCTGTGTATTCAAAAATTTTATCTGCAGTTGTTTGTCCCATGCATGCATAATTGAGTTTTTTATATTTATTTCTATTTTTAAACCAGACTTCAACACCTGAGGGACTACCGAAAATAACGGTCGAGTTATCTAAATTTTTGTATTTTTCATAATTAAATTTTTTATTTTCTATTGGCTTGTAAAAAGGAATTAAAGATACATTACTTGGCCAAAGATTTTTGTCTGTTTTTTCAGAACAAAGATGAATGAAATATTTATTACTATTTTTTTCAATCCATTTAGCTAATTCTCTAGAATTGTTATATGTCTTTATAACATTCATTCCGTTGTCAGTTAGAGTTTTTGCAGCTTTATTTCCAACAACAAAAAAATCAAATTTTTTACTAATTTTTTTAACTAATAATTTTGATGAATATGGGCTTGTAAGAATTATATTATTTTGATTTAACAAAGGAAAAATTAAATTAAAATCCTTTGTCTGTGATAATTTAATCAATGGAACATGCGTAATAGAAAAGTTTAAAGATTCTACATCACTAATCCATTCTTTTGGAAAATCACTTTGAAGAGTCCATATTAAATTATGCTTACTCATTTTAATTTTTAAACCTTTGATTTAAAATGTCATTCAATCCATTTTTGGACATATTTGAAATGAGTTTGTTAACTATTGAGTCTATATCTATTTCTTTGAGATCAGCACTTATTTTCTCTTTTATTACCATTGAACCATCATTATTTGCAATGTAAGCATTTATGTGTAAAATATTATCTTCAATTGTTGCTAAACATCCAACTGGAACTTTACATCCTCCTTCTAATTTTTTTGCGATATCTCGTTCTACACGAGAAATTTTAAAAGTTTTATTATTATTAATAGCATCTAAAATAGGAACTAATTCACTGTCACTTTTAAGGTTTTCAATTGCTACTATACCCTGACAAGGTGCAGGAATCATCTCATCAATATTAAATTCATAAAACATATGTTTGATTGATAATCTTTCAATTGCTGCTTTTGCCATTATTAGTCCGTCCCATTTATTATCAATGAGTTTTTTAATTCTTGTTTCAATGTTACCTCTAATATCAACTAACTTAACATTTGGAAATATTTTTTTTAATTGTAATCTTCTTCTTAAACTCCCAACCGCTATAGTAGGTGTGCCAGGAAATTCATTAATGGTTTTGTAATTATTTGAGAGTATTACATCCATAGGCGATCTCCTTTTCAAAACCGCTCCAATTTGAAATTTAGAATCTAATTCTAAAGGTAAATCTTTCATACTATGAACCGCAATGTTAATACTTGAATCAAGAAGTGCTTTTTCAATTTCTTTAGTGTAAAAACCTTTATCAAGTATGTTACGAATTGGTGTTTTTAAATCTATATCACCTTCAGTTTTGATTGTTTTGGTATCAATCTTAATGTCAGGAAAAATTTTCAATATTTTTTCCTTAACACTTTTCGCTTGATTCAAAGCTAGATTACTACCTCTAGTTCCAATAATTAATTTTTTCATTTTTTGAACTTATAGATAGATGACATTATTTCTATGTACTGAATTTTTGATTTTTCATTCACTTCATCAGACTTTAAATATTCAATAGAATCCTTCATAATTTTTTTCAATAAACTATTTGAAAAAACATCAATTGCAGCAAGAGTTTTTGAATCATACTTTCTTGAAACTTTTTTTAACTCATTAATTTGAATTCTATCGTAATGGTTTTTTAGATTTGCTATTGTTGGTGTAACATTTAAATCATCAAACCATTGTAAATAATCTATTACACATCCATCTATTAGTCTCATAGCTTTTGGTAATTCAGATTTTCTTTTTTGTCTATATTTTTGAATTATATTGTCTATATCTTCTATTGTTAATAATGTAACAAAATCTATATTTTTTATATTATGATCAATATTCCTAGGCACTGATAAATCCATAAATAAAATTGGATGAACTGAATCGATTTTAAGTATATCGTTATATTCAATGAGTTTGTAAGAAGCATTTGTACAAGCAACAATAATTGAGAATTCAGAAAGTGATTCACTAATTTTGTCCAAAGGTAAAAAATTTCCATTTATTTTTTTCGATAGAACTTTTCCTCTATTCACATCTCTGTTTGAAATAAAAACATCTTTTGCGCCTTTCTTTTGCAAATTGTAGGCAACAAGTTTACCTGTCATGCCTGCGCCTATTATCAATATTTTTTTATTATCTATTCTATCTACATTTTCAATAATTTTTTCAACTGCCGCATAACTTATAGATGAAGATCCATTTGATAATTTTGTTTTATTTCTTATTTTTTTTCCTGCCTCCAAAGAGGACTCGATTAATCTAGATAATATAGATTTGGTAGATTTATGATTTTTTGCTAGTTGAAAACTTTTTTTAATTTGGTTGGTAATTTCAGTTTCACCAATTAACAATGAAGTGACACTGCAGGAAACTTCCATCATATGTTTCACGCATTCTTCTCCTTGCTTGTGTATGAGAAAATTGTAATCACAATTCCTTTCTAAAATATGATAAACTTTTTTGATAAAACTATGTAGATTTTTAGAATCACAATGACCAAAAAACTCAGTCCTTGCGCAAGTTGATAAAATGTACAATTCTTTAATATTATGCGCAGATGCTAATTTATATGCCATGGAGATTTGTTCATCATTTAATGCAAAAATCTCTCTATTTGTTAAATCTGTATTTTTATGTGTCACACCAAAATAATTGATGTGGTTTAAAAAAAATTCCACTTTACACCCTATTTCACTCTAATTTGCACGTTTTGCACGTATTTACATGTTAAATATACGCAACATAGTGAATATTAAAAATAAAAAATATCTATAAAATTAACGATTTTTAGGGTTTATATAAATATATATTTGAATTTTCGAATAACTAGTCGATTTTTATAACAATTGATTTGGAAAATTAGAAAAAGATTTAACTTTCAAGAATGTGATTTATGAGCAATACAACATCTAAAATACTTATGCCATTGTCTTGATTTAGATCTGCTATTTCTAAATAATTATCTTCATCAAGAATAAGGTTAATAATAAGGATGATATCTTGAATATTGATTTGCATATCATCGTTAATATCGCCTAGTAAAAAATTATTATTAAAATATACTAATTGATACGAGTTAATATCATTAGAAGGATATATCTTTAAAATGTAATTTTGATTAGATAAATTAAGGTTTAAATTTACATTTTCAAAACCTGAGGAATCTATATATACCTCATCAATAAAAATGACATTCTGATTTTCATCTAATAATTCATAAACAAATTTTTGACTTATCCATCCTTGATTATAAATATCGATATTTAAACTATCTGAATTTGATTCTATTTGATAATTATCATCATATGAACCAAATAAATTATTAATTTTAAATGAAAATACATTTGGATAAAGATTTTTTATTCTTTCAGATCTATATACTGTTACAGGTATTACATTGTTTTCTTTAACACTTAAATGCCACACAATTTCATTGTCGTGATTAACTTCGACCACATTTCCAGTTCTCCCAGCAGAAATTAGCGTATTATCATTATTTAAACGATCACATTCACCTCTAGATAATGTTAACATCTCAGGAGACAATACATGTTCCCATATAAGTTCTGCCTCAAAATTTTCATTATATGAAATTTCAATACATCTAGACAATTCTGGAACCTTATCTCTTCCATTATCAAAAAAAATAATATTTTTATCATTTGTAACTTGAACTGAATGTTGATGTGAAAAATCAAAGCTTTCATCAAAATATACTGTTTCCATAAAATCAGGAACACCCATATTCCATATGATTTGTTTTGTGTTATAATCTATAGCTGTAATTCGGCTTAAATTTCTAATGGATATAAAAATAATATCTAAGTCTTCATCATAGTAAACAGAATTTGAATGGGTCCAATCAAATGTCGGATTGCCACCAAAATCCCATTGCGCCATCCATATTTCAACCCATTTTGGATTATACTCATCAATTGAAAGATAATCAAATGTGCTCCATTCCCATAAAATATTACCTAAACTATCAACCTCAATGAATCTATCTCCAAGCCATGATATTATATCTGGATATTCTGGGTCACACTCTTCTGGACAAGGGTGCTGCTGAATTTCAGCATCTATAAAAAAATAAGTATCTTTTTTGGTTTTTTGAATAGAATGATGAATATCAAAATCATTTGATGTTTCAAATAAAATATCACTATTTAAATTAAATTCATAACCTACTCCAGGAGCAAAACCAACTATGTTTCCATTTTCTAAAAATTGAGTAGCCAATATTCTGTTCAAACTAAAATTATCATTATTTGAAAACCATACTGGACTTCCAAATTTATCAACCGCTGTTGAAAAGTTTAGACTTTCATAATCTAATAATGTTATCCCATCTTGATATTGATTTTCATCAATTTCTAAAACAGTAACATTTGAAGGGTAATTTTCGTGTAGGTTATTAATTGTAAAATAATTTTCATCATAACATCTTATTATTTCATCATATTGATCAATACCACACACATCCCATGAATAAGTTTGCCCCCAGTTAAATCCCTCAATTATAGTAGAATTTAATTCTGATTCGAAAAAAAATTCATCGTCGTTAAAATGAATTATATAATTAGAAGCTTTATTAATTTGTGGCCACTTAAAAAAAATTTGAGTTTGATTAAATTGAAAGTTATTCTCTGGTATAAAATTTTGACCAAAAACAAAACTCAAAATATATATAATAAAATATTTTTTCATATGAATTTACCAATCAGTATAATAATAAATTTACTTAAGACTTAAATGAGAAAAAATAAAAACAACTTAAAAAAGTTAATTATATTTAATAATATAATAATATGAATAACATATATACATTACAAATTTTATTATCTGGATTTATTATTGGAATTATTATATTTCAATCTACTATTGCAGCTCCAATCGTATTTTCTTCACTAAAACCTGATCAGTCAAGGATTTTTATAAGAAGCGTTTTTCCTAAAATTTTTAGGTTACTTTATTGTATTGGATTAATAATGATAATTTTAAATCTGTTGTTTGATTTAAATAATCAAACACAACTAATTATAGCATTTATAAATTTTATACTACCTCTTATTTGCGCTCTTATGGTTCCAGCTACAAATAATGCAACAGATTCAAATGATACTAAAAAGTTTAAAATATTACATTTACTAAGTGTTATTATGACAATGATTGTTTTAATAGTAAATATTATTTGGCCATTTTTTATAATGATATAGCGATTAGAATTGCAATTAATGGTAATAAATATCTGTATTTCTTTATCTCTTTTTCTTCACTTTTAATTTGACATTGACTATTCCAATATGGATTGAAACGAGTGTTAGGCTGATAATAGTTGTAGCCATAGGATTGACATTCTTCATTGCTTAAATCATAGTATACTGAGTGAGCAGGATCATCGTTGAGACCTTTTGAAAAAAAAGAATAACAAAATCCACTCCAACATTTTCCACAATCATCAGCCAAAAAATTTTCAGGACATACTCCATCACAATACTTATTAAAATAAGCATGTTTTTCTGAATCTGGAATTATCCATTCTAAATTATTTTCATCACAATCTTTTTGATCAGTATCAAATTTCATTTCCATTGTTTCAGAATTGAAACAATATGGAGCCCAGCAGTTGCCACAATCATCAATGTAAAATCCATCTGCACACGCAGTGTATGCAATTGAAATGAATATTAGTGTAATTATTTTATTTAATCTATTNTTCATTATATGTTACTCTTTATTTTTTTGTATGACCCTTATCGTTTAAAAATTGTATTTCATCTAATTTAATTCCTTTAAATCTGAAAGCTCTTGCAAAATCATAAACTAAAAGACCATCAGTTGGCATTAATTGAAAAAGATGAAAGTCTGTAAGTTTTTTGAGATATGANATTGNTTCNCCAAATTTATCCTCCATAAGTGCTATCTTATCTAACCAATCATCTGAATCTCTGNCTATNTCCTTNGAAATACAATTCATAGTTAATCTTTTTCTAGCAAATAAATTTTTTGAATCAGANTCATCCTCAATTATCATNACNGATAATTTTGAATCATTTAATAAATTTGTAGCGTGNTTGGATAAACGACTTATNTATATATAATAAAATCCATCACTATCAATAACTGATGGNGCATAACTTGCATTAGGATTTCCTTGATTACACTTCGTAGATAATATTATAGTGCTCATCTTTGATATAATTTTATCTTTTTCTAAANAGGCTTCTTTTAAGATTTTATCCATTCAAATCCTTCAATTGACTTAACTTTAAAAAATAATAGGTACGTCATTTCCTTCATAATTTATTAATTTTAAATCAATTTCAAATACTTTATTTATTAGGTTTTCCGTTATAACTTTCTTAGTGTCGCCATAAGAAATTAACTGTGAATCTTTCAATACTGCAACTTTGTTTGAATTTGACAAAGCATGATTTAAATCATGTAAAACCATCATTATGGTTAAACCTTTTTCATTTAAAGTCTTTAAAAAATTAAATAGTAAATATTGATGTTTGATATCTAAATATGATGTAGGTTCATCTAAAAGTAAAATTTTTTCTGAGTAATCCTCAGACCATATTTGAGCAACGACTCTTGCTAACTGAACTCTTTGCTTTTCACCTCCTGACAAAGTTATATAATTTTGGTTGACATAATCTGTTAAATCAAAAATATCTAATATCTTTTCACATAAATTATTTTCTTGATTTTGATTACCTTTATTCTTAATCGGAAACCGACCCATTTTTACAATATCAATAACCGTAAAAGGAAAAACTAAATTACTTGACTGAGATAATACAGATTTTTCATTAGCTAGGTCACCTATATCCCAATTACTAATATTTTTCTTATTAAAAATAATTTCACCATCTGAAATATTTAATTCATTTGAAATTGCTTTGAGCATAGTAGTTTTTCCTGAACCATTTGGACCAATAATGGAAACCATATCTCCAGATTTAACATCTAATGAAATATCATTTAAAATTAATTTTTCTNTAATCTTGAAAGAGATTGATTTTATTTCTAATAAATTTTTATTCTCCATAACTAAATCTTTTCTTTTGATTAACGATTAACCATATGAAAAAAGGTGCGCCAATAGCTGAAGTTATTACTCCTAAAGGTAGTTGTGCAGGAGCAATGATTGATTTAGCAATTAAATCTGACAAAGATAATATAATTGCACCTAAAAGCGCTGCGCCTGGTATTAAAAATTTATGTTTAGGACCAATAAAAAGTCTTACTAAATGTGGAGTAACTAATCCAACAAAGCCTATCATACCACAAAATGAGACAGAAATACCAACCATAATAGAAGTCATCAAAATGATTTTTTTCTTTAGAGTTTCTACATCTAAACCTAAATGAAGTGCTTCTGAATCACCTAGCATAAAAATATCTAATTCATATCGCATTTTAAAAACAAAATAAATAGGAATAAATACAAAAATTGATGTAAGAAAAACTACTAACCAATCTGCATTNTCAAGTCCNCCTAATGTCCAAAANGTAAANCTTCTNAATTGNACATCNGANGAAATACTNACAAANAANCCTATNACAGANCCAGAAATAGCATTTACTGCAATACCTGAAAGCANCATTGTCATAATATTTGTTTTGGATTCNACTTTGGACATCCTNTATACTAAAATTGTTGTAATNAANGATCCAATTATTGCCATNATGGGAAGTATAAAAGGNATNAAAAAACTCCAAAAGAACAATTGTAAAAATTGTGTAAATAAAATAGCAAACATAGCACCAACTGCAGCTCCACTTGACACACCTATAAAACCTGGATCTACTAAAGGATTTCTAAATAAACCTTGTAAAATTGCCCCTGAAGTACCNAGNGCNAAACCNACAAGTNCACCCAAAATTACNCTNGGTANTCTAATGTTTANTAAAACAATTTCATTAATTTCTGGAACTTGATAATTAGATAAAAAATTAAACTTCTGCAAAAAGATAATCAATACATCAGATATTGAAATATTCACTGGACCATATGAAACACCCAATAATAATAGCATGAATAAAACTATTACCATTACTATAAAAAAAATATTTATTTTAACTTTTCCAATCATTTATGAGCAATTTTTTTTAGTTCAAATGCATTTTCTACAAAAGAAGGTCCAAAGTTTAAATACATCCCAATATCAATAGCAAAAACTTTATCATTTTGAATTGCAGGTAAATACTTGAATGAAGCATTATCCGTAAATAAGCTAGTTAAATCCGATTGGTTAGGATTTAACATTTCGACATATCCTACTAAAATTACATCTGGATTAGCAAAAATAATATCTTCTTTTGTTACTTTAGAATATCTAGCAAAATTATCTTCAAAAACATTTATACCTCCAATATATTCTATCAAATAGTTTGCTCTAGTTTTTGATCCAGCAGCGTTATACGAAAGTGGAGTTGGATTCATAAACAACATAACTTTTAAAGAATCTTTTCCATTAGGCTCATATTTTTTTACTTTATCATTTAACTTCTTTAGATTTTTAATAATTTTTTTACCTTTTCTTTGTTTATCAAGCAATACTGAAATATCATTGATCATCATGATAATCTGTTCAAACGATTGAGGAGATTGATAGATATGAAAATCTAATCCAGTTGATGATAGTTGGTCTACTACTTTTGGGGGACCTATTTCAGATGATGTTANAATTTTATCAGGATTCATTGACAGAATACCCTCTGAAGATAATTGCCTNAGATAGCCAACTTGTGGTAATTTAGAAACTTTTTTTGGTATTCTACTTGACCAATCAGTAGCAACAACAGATTTTCCTGCACCTAGAGCAAAAACTGTTTCAGTAACACTTCCACCAATTGTAACTATTCTTTTGTCTGTATTGTTAGTAAACGCACTACTTATTAATAAAATTACAAAAATTATTTTACTCATTATCGATCTCCTTAAAAATAACACTAAAAATATCATTGTATTTTTTGCTAGCGCTTATACTTAAAACTAAGTTATCATTTGAATCTTTAAAATCAATAAAATTATTGCCATATCTTTTTCCATAATTTGAAACAGTTATATTTTTTTCTAGTACGTGAATATTGAAATTTTTGTCCATTACATTTAACCATGGGCCGTAATCAATAACATTTTTTATAGTATCACTATGACATTGAGTACAATCTAATCCAAAAGCATAAAGGTTCACAGGAATTTTATCTTCAGCTGTTTTATTAAGAATTTTTCTTAAAGTTGTATCCGCAACAATTTCATGCTTATCGATCACTTCATATTCATTATCAAATTTACTTGATTCAAAATTTTTCTGAAGTTCATAATTATACTCTACTTTATGTTCATTAGCAATAAAATCAAATTGATCTTTAGACTTACCCTTAAGATAAATTTTAATCATTGAATTACCATNCTTATTAAAAAGNTGAAAACTTCTTAAAGTTCTGCTCTTATGTTTCTTAAGTTCATAAAAACAATATTTAATAGAATTAGAGTTAAAATTTATAAGGGTTGAATTATCTTTTAAACTGAAAACACTATCATTTTTAAATGNATAATCTTGACAAAGTATAATTTTTTCATGTACAACAAAATCAGAACGAATTAAAAACATCACCTTATCGTTTTCTNTTAAAATTGATTTAAAAAAATTATCAAAATCATCTATTTGTAAATAAAATATGTCATTATTTTTTGATAAAGATAATAATTCTGCCTCGCTCACATTTAATCTACTTGAAACATCACGGATTCTCAACTTAGAATTTTTTGGATCTTCTATGAATTGCTTGTAGACATTTTTTAATTGATTAAATCTGTCAATATGTTTGGTCATTTNTACTTTAACTTATAATAAATTGAATGATATANAGAGATTAAATTTAATTGAGACTGAATCTCAAAAACAAACAAATTCAACCACTAAAATTAATGTGACAAAATAAAATCAGATATAAATATATTAGTTTGTCTGGGGTTTTCAGCGTTNCTATTAGATGAATAAACGATTTTACTTCCATCTTTTGAAAAAACAGGAAAAGAATCAAAAGTACTATTATAAGTTAGTCTAGTTAACTTTCCAGTTGAAATTTGCATCAAATATANTTCAAAGTTAGGTCCATATGAATCAAACTCATCAAGCCAATCATCTTTATTTGAAGAAAAAACAATATATTCACCACTAGGATGCCATGAAGGCGACCAATTTGTGGCACCATTGTTAGTTAATTGTATTTTATTTTTTCCATCTCTATCAGCAATAAATATATCTAGAGGTACTGATTCAATATAATTTTTTTTNATNTTATTNTTCCANTGAATGATTTCTTTTTCATTTTTAGGGTACCAACCTCTCCATACAATTTTTGTTCCATCTGGAGAATAAAAAGCACCTCCATCATAACCAAANTCTGATGTAATTCTTTTCAAATTATTTCCATCGTAATCCATTTCATATANATCTATATCACCATCTCTTANNGAAGTAAAAATAATTTTTTCTTCAAAAGGATGNACAGTTGCTTCTGCATCATATCCTTCTGAGTTTGTTAAATTTTTTAAGTCTTTGTTTTGAGATAATCTATAGATATCAAAATTTCTTAATGGCCATATGTATTTTCTTGGATTTGGATCTTTATAAACTAGTGGACATTGAACACCATCTTGCATTGTTGAAGAAAAGAAAATAAATTCATCATTTATAGAATAGTAAGAGCAAGNATAGGCTCCATCAGAATGAGGTATGGGCTTTATATCTTCACCATCAATAGTCATAGTATAAATTTTATCACATCCGTCACCATTTCTTTTAGATTGAAAAATTAGGCGGCTATCATCACTTGAAAAATATGCTTCTCCATTATCGCCATTTTCNGTTAATTGTTTTGTATTGATTAATTTATATTTTTTTNTTGTGTCATTTTGAAGCGNACATGANATAAAAAAATAAAATAATGATATTATNACTAANATTTTCATTTNCTAAAAAGTAANTTCTAANACAATCTCATTANCATTTCTCAATACAACAACCTCAACTTTATCACCGCTGTTATATTCTGATAATCTGTGCATATACTCATAAATATCATTAACTGATTTATTACCCATTTTAATTATAACATCTCCATCTTCAATTCCACCAATGAATGCTGGTTTTCCAGGTAATACAGCATCAACCCTCAAACCCTTTGTTTTGTTGTAAACGTAATCAGGCATTATGCCCAAAGTAACTTTAAATCTACTTGGCATTTGCTCACGTTTTTTGGGACCTGACTCTTGAAATTGTATTTTTGAAGATTTGTCAATTTTTACAATAAGTTTATGAATTAATTTTTCTATTAAATCCATTCCTGAATAATTAAGTTTTTGGAAGTCATCAAGTGGCGTATGATAATCTGCNTGACCTCCTGTAAAAAAAGATAATACTGGTACATCATTAACATAAAAACTTGAGTGATCTGATGGTCCATAACCTTTTGAATCAAACGCAAAATTTAATTTTGATTTACTAAACGAATCAGTTAAATAACTTTCTAGATTTAAACCAGTTTTGGTTCCACTTACACTAAGAACTTTTTCATCTTTTAACTTACCTACCATATCCATATTAATCATAATTTGTATTTTATCATTCTCAATTAATTTACTATTGACAAAATATTTTGAACCAATTAAACCCATTTCTTCCGCTCCAAACGCGACAAATAAAATTGATCTATTATTTTTTATTTTTTTTAACGACTTAGCTAATTCAATCAATATAGCAACACCTGAAGCATTATCATCTGCACCATTATGAATCTCATTCAAGTGTGGCCTTCTTGAACCTGATTTATGCCCACCATATCCTAAATGATCATAATGAGCTCCTATAATAATGTATTCATCTTTAAAAATAGAATCTTTACCTGGTATGTATCCTAAAATATTTTGTGTTTTCTTTTTATTAAAAACAATTTCAGTACTAACATCTAGTTTTTTTGAAATATGAAAAGATTGAAAATCTTTATCCACAATTTTTTCAAGCATTTGAATTGATTTATCATTAGAATCTAAGATTTTATTGGCTAAATCTCTCTTTATATGAATGATTGGAATACCCAAATCCTGTTGACTTTGATCATATGAAAGTTCAATCAAACTATCATCTTTATCAAAATTTTCGCCAGAAACAAAAATAATCCCAGCTGCTGAATTATCCTTAGCATTTAGAACTTTTTTTCTTAAAGATAAATGCTCTCCATANAGACTGTGAGGATTATCTCCTTCTGGAGATCCTCTTAAAATCATGACCCATTTATCTTTAATATTACTGTTTTCATAATCGTTCCAATACAAACTATCATTTTCAATAATAAATCCATAACCTGCGAAAAATATTTCAGATGATAAAGTNCTATTTTTTCCAAAAGATATTGGNATNAAATCAATATTAACTTCATATGATTTATCATCAAATGATAAATAATTATCCTCACCTAATGATACAGAGGATATTATATCAAAATATTGAAAACCACTATCACCTAATAATTCTAAATTTGAATTTATAAATTCATTTTTAATATATGTTGCTGCTAAAAAATCGCCATTTGATGCTGGGTAACGACCCTCCAATTCATCAGATGCAAGATATTGAACATGTTGTTTCAGTTTAGATTCATTTGAATTTAAATTGACTAAAGAACAACCACTAAATAGAAATATTATTAAAATTAAATTAAAATTTTTCAAAATTTTTATCATTTAATCATCTTCACAATCTTGTTGCCCCCATTGCATATTATTAAATCCCCAGTCAATACAAGAATATCTATATTTTTCACATAAATCATTTCCTGTTGCAACAACATAACAACTTGCAGGTATGTCGCATATACTTGGAGGTAAAGATGAAATATTATTATTCTCAAAGAACAACTTTTCTAAATGAACAAATTTACCAATACTATCAGGTAAAGATACAATTTCATTATTTCCAATATTAAGTGTTTTTAAATGATTTAAATTAACAATCTCATCAGGTAATATTGAAATTTGATTCCACTCTAAATCAAGTAAGGATAAATTAGTTAAATTGCCAATATTTTCAGGTAAAGTATCTATAGAATTAAACAAAAGATATAAAGTATCTAAATTAATTAAACTACCAATACTATTTGGTAAAGTTGTTATTTCGTTAGAAGATAATATCAATTTTTCTAAATTAACTAAGTTACCTATTGATTCAGGAATTTCTACAATTTCGTTAAAAGCTAAATTAAGTGATCTTAAATTTACTAATTGACTAATTAAATCTGGAAAAACAGTAATTTCTTGATTATTCAAATCTAATGAAGTTGTTGTGCTAATATTATAACATTGTCCAAATAAATTTATACTCTCTATGAATTCGCCTTCACAATTACCACACTCGTCCAAATAAATACAAATACCATTACAATCATAGTTTTCGTCAGCATAAAAACAAGAATCATCATCAATATTTGCGCTTGAATCATAGTTACATGCATTAACATCAGTACAGCCATATAAATAATCATCTACATATATAGTTTTCTCCTCACCCTCACATGAAACTAATAAAAATGAAAATAATAGTAATGTTTGCTTTATTTTATTTTTAATCATCACACTCATTATCTTCATAATCCCATTCACACTCAGGTTGAAGTTGGCATTCTGAAAATGAAAAATCTTCACAATCTATTTCATAGTCATCACACTCATTATCATCTGAATCCCACTCACATTGACTATTGGAAAAACACTCAGAATATGTTAAATCTTCACAATCTATTTCAACATCTTGACACATATTAATAGAAAAATTCCAATCACATTCAGGTGCGGATGTGCATTCTAGAAAGTTAAAGCTTTGACAGCCTTCCTCATCATCACATATACCATTATTATTATTATCCGTTCCATTTCCATTGCAAATACCGCAGTCATCATATTCACCAATACAATCATCTTCATTATCGCATATGTTATCATCATCTAAATCATTATTTGAATCAAGTGGGCATTCATCCATTAAATCACATATACCATCTAAATCTGTGTCAATGAAAATTCCATATTCATCTATGCATCCATTTTCTATGTTATCACATATTTCATTTGAATTTACATCAATACAATCATCTAAATCATCGCATATGCCATCTTCATCAATATCAACACCTAATCCATTACATTCTCCACAATCATCATATTCACCAACACAATCATCTATATAATCACAAATACCATCATTATCTAAATCAGTTCCATTACCATTACATATACCGCAGTCGTCTACATAGCCAATGCAGTCATCTAAATCATCACATACTCCATCTTGATCTAGATCAACACCATTACCACCACACACACCGCATTGATCAAAAGTGGCATCGCCACCACATTCATCATTACAGTCAGTATAATAGATGCAACTGTTATTATCTATATTAGCATTCATATTATAATTGCATGCAGCAGAATCTAAACAGCCATGCACATTTTGTGATTTGGTTGAATTCTCACAACCAAACCACAAAAGTACAAAAAATAATATTTTAAATATTGCTTTCATTTTGACATTNATTATTTNACAAGAAGNACCTTTTGAATACCAACATTTGAATTAGATTCAGCTTTAATCAAATATACTCCACTAGATACATTGTTTGCATTCCATGTAAATGTATGTATGTTGGCTTCAAGAATACCTTCNGATAGAGTTTCAATTTCTTGCCCCATAAGATTATATACTTTAACAGATACAAATTCAGTATTTGGCAATGTCAAAGAAATTGATGTGCTTGGATTAAAAGGGTTAGGATATGCTTTACTTAACATAAACTGGGAATTATCATTAATATCATTTGATAAATTACCTGTTGTAAAACCAGTTTGATATCTAATTGCTATATTACCACTTCCACCATCATAGTAATCATATGCCCATAATTTTACTACATCTTCTCCATTTGCACATTTTACAAACATTACATAATCTGTAGGAACCATTTGAAAATAATTGTTAAACCATCCCCAAGTTCTTAAGGCTGGATTTTCAATGCCCTCAACATATGTGTGAGTATTAATATCATAAAAATCATAGAAAGTTTGATCTGTATGCCAATACATATTTTCAGGTAATTCATTCATTGTACCCCAATGATCTACCCAAGTCATTGTAGAATCTACATAGCCACCTCCTTGACCCATGCCTGCTAAGCCACTATTAGATCTAAAATGTTTTCTTTGNAANCCAATATCCCAATCAAGAGAAGTTTCAGCATTTTCAATTTCCACTATACTGTGAGTTTCAAAAGAATAATAAACCCATTCTGTATAACTTGTAGCCGGAATAGTAACCAGATATTCAGTTTGTGCGTAAACAAATGTTGACAATATTATCATCATTATAGTTTTCATTGTTTTCCTTTCATGTTATCTTTATTNCTTCTCTCTTGATAATTATTTTGAATCGAAATTAAACTTTAATTCTATAATAAATCTTCTACCTGGATCGTAAGTAGTTAAAAAATCACTACCTTCATCTAAAAATCTTCTTTCATCCGTGTAATCAAATAAATTTTTATAACCTGCTTTAAATTGTAGATTTTTATTTAATTTAATTATGGCAATTAGATCAGCCAAGATGTAATCATCTAGCACTAATTTATTTGAACCTAAAATAACAAATTTTTCTCCTGAATATTTTAAGTTTAATGATAAATCTAATTTTTGATCTACAAAACTTCTTAACCAATTAAATCTTAATGAATGCTTAGAAATAAGTTGCAATGCTCTTTCATTATCTGAATCTGGATTTGTATAGTTGTAAACTAACTTAAAATTATTATCACCAATTTTTTTGTTATAATGTGTATTTAAACCATAAAATAAAATATTATTATAATTACTGTATTGATATTCTTCAATTCCATCATCATTAACATCTATATAAATACCGCCAATCATATCGATAACATCATTATAAAATATTTCAAATGAAAAGTCCTGATTTTTTTCAAACTTTTGAACAGATAATGATATATAATCGTTTGTTGTTGGGAGTAAATCTGGATTACCTACAATAGCAGGGCTATGNCCATACCAATTATAATAAAGTTCTTTTATTGAAGGAGTTCTAAATCCTCTGCTGTAATTAATCCTAAAATCATACGGTTGATAATTTTTAATCATATAAGATAGTGCATAAACATAATTATCATCAAAATTTTTAGAATCCACATACCTAAATGAGGCTCCAATTTTATTTTCAAATAATGTCCATTGATTTCCAATGAAATATGATTTTTTTTCATAATATTTAGTATCATCTTNTGAGTCAAATATTGATTCAACCAAACAATCATTTATAAAAGGATCACATTGACCATTATCATTGTAATCTCCTGAATCAAAATTACCATATTGATCAATGTAGCCATAATGATATACATTAAATGAACTGTAACTATCATCATTATATTCAAAACCAATTGTAAAGAGATTATCATAACGTTCTAAATTGTACTGAATTAGTAAACTGTTTTTTTTATCAATACCATTGATGAATTCCTCATCTGTTGTATTGTTTGGATTGCTACAGTCTATTTGATTGCATGGCTCTTCCGTATAATTATAAAAATAATTAGATTTAATATATTCTTCAGAATTATAAGCAATATTTAATAGACCGTTATCTTTGTAATAATTTAGATTTAAGCCATATCTAATATCTTCAAATTTTGGCATCCAATCCCTGTAAGTAAAATAATCATAAAATGGATAATTTGGATCGTCTTGGTCTAAAATTTGCAAAGTCTGCTTTTGATATAAAAAAATATCATTTACGTAATTTTTATAGTTGAACCTAATACTAAAATTTTTATCATTATCATAACCCAACTCATGCGCTATGGAGTATGTATTATATTCTTCCAAGGTTTTTAGCGGAAAATTTAGCTCAGGATCAGGTGTTAAATCGTAACCATCTGTAGCTTGATTTACTAAATTAATATCATAATAGATTTTTTGATATTCTAATCCGACATTTAATGAATGAACATTTATCATGGGATCATCAAATAAATATGAGTAGTTAATTTGAAAAGGTTTAGTATCTTTTTTTGTAATAATATTAACTACTCCACCAATAGCGCTGGAGCCATAAAGACTTGACATACCCCCTTCAACGATTTCAATTCGATCAATATTTGATAAATCGAGCATTTTAAAATCTAAGTTTCCAGCAAATTCACCTGAAACTCTTTTACCATCTATAAGAAATAATAAATACTTATTATCAAGGCCTTGAATTTTTACCTCTTCATTACTAATACCTGCATGACTAGACATTACATTTTGAACATTTGGAAGACTCATCTCTAGAGCTTCTTTAACAGAGCTATATGCAGATTTTTTAATATCATCTGATGTAATTACATAAGTTAATACGGGAGTGTCCTTAATATATGTTTTAGATCTAGAACCAGTAACTACTATTTGGTCTGATCTAATATTATTGAATTCTAAAATTATGTTTTCATTTTGACTTAAGTTTTTGATTGAAATTAACTTATCTTTGTATCCTATGTGAGTAAGTTTTACATCTGTTATGCTTAAGTCGCTTATATCATAAACAAAATTTCCTGTTTCATCTGTTTTGCCAATACTTATATATGTATTATCATTTTTTTTCAACTGAACATATACATTTTCCAAAAGATTATCATTAGAATTTTTAACAGTAAAATTGATTGAATCATTTGATAATAAAAATGATAATAAAAAAATAATTCTTATAAATTTAGTAANCATCTAATTATTTTTGGTTCTTAGTACAAAAATTGAGCCAATGGCAGATATTAGCACAGCAATAATTTTGATATTAATTGTTAAATCAANACCTGAAATATTAAAATTAAAATTTGTGAGCATATTTATACTAATAGTAATAAAAGTTGCTATCCATATTGAAAGTAGTATTATAACTTTAGATTTTACAGATATTATATTATCTTCAATATATAACTTTATTGTTCTTCCGTAATAGGGGTTGTTAACAATTTTTTTATAAAATTTTTGAGATGAATGCATAAAAAAATAAGCAGAAATAATTAGAAAAATTGTTCCAGGAAGTATCGGTAAATAATAACCTAGTAAACCAATTATAAAAAAAGTAAAACCAAGTACAAAATAAAGTTTTTTAGTTATTAAATCCATAAATCAGATGCCATAAAATCAGTAATCAATATTTTCAATNNAATAATAAAAACACAANTTAAATATTACATGATAATATACATATTCGACTACGTATTCGAAAAGTCAAATTTAAACTTATATTAAAATAATGCACACCTTTGCATAAAAAAATAATTTAACTAAATTTCGATATGCAAAATTTGTTAATAGCACCATTTATTATTCTTCCATTTCTAGTAAATACTGAATTTAGTGATCCTACTCTTCTATTTAGAAGAACCTCTTTATTCTTTATGCTATTTATAATTTTGTTGTCTTTTAATTTTTATAAAATAAAAAGTAATAAATTTTCAAAACATCAAATATATTGGATTTATCTTTTTTTATTGTTTTTATTTAGTTCATTATTTAGTTCTTACTCAACATCTGTAAACTTCGTTGAATCAATTTGGGGATTGATGTATATGGCTGGTTGGCTATGTTTATCAATTACTTTTTTTTCATTTGCAAACAAAAAAACTATGAGCAACATTTTAATAACCACATCATTTGTAAGTGGATTAATTTCAATTTTNTCTATTCTACAAGCTTATGGTTTATATAGTATTGAAAATTTATCTTCAACTAGTGGCACCTTTTTCAATAGAAATTTTTGGGGAATGTATTTATGTTTTTCAATTCCAGCATCATTTTATGCTATTATATTTTTCAAAGACAACAAAAGCAAATTGATACATATTATCTTAGCATCTTTTTCATTTTGCTCATTAATTCATAGTAGATCACGAGCTGCTTGGGTTGCAATATTTATAGGTTTTATTTTTTTTGTAATCATATATCATAAATCAATTTTTGAAAACATTAAAAACATATTTAAANTAAGAACTTTTAACAAAATATATTTAATATTACCTCTAATGGTAATGATATTCATTGGATTAGAACCTGAAGTTGAAAACGTTCCAAACTACAAAAAATCAATATGGTCCACATTAACTTCATCTACTAAAGATGGCTTCATTGATAAAAAAAATATNTCTACAATTGGNGAAAGAGCATCTCTCTATAAAACAACATTAAGTATGATTCAAGATAATATTTTAATTGGTGTTGGATATAATAATTGGAGACTAGTTAATCCTAAATATTTTGGCACTTATGTTCATGACGAAAATTACTTGAAATTAAATCAAAGGCCTCATAATGATTTTTTGTGGATAACATCAGAATCTGGAATAATTGGTTTGTTAATTTTTATGTTTTTAGCACTAGCGCCACTTTTTTACACAGTGAAAAAAATATATTTATCATCTGATAAAAATGATGTTATGCTTGACATTTTTTTATTCATATCAATAGTTGTAATTTTAACAGAATCATTATTTGATTTTCCAAAACAGAGAACAATTCCAAATCTATATTTATGGTCTTATATAGGTTTTTTAACTTTCAACTTTTCTAAAATAAATATAAAGTCTAAAAAAATTATTTTTTATACACTTTTAGTGAGTATGTTCATTGGAATTTTTTCTTTCATGGACTATAAATCAATTTCAAATAGTCAAAAAATGAAAAATCAAAAAAGACTTAAAAATCCAAATGATTCAATCAAATATGGAATGCAAGCATTAAAATATGGAAAAAATGTTGATAATACAGGTACACCCATAAAATTNAATTTAGGAATCGCAGAATATCAAAAAGGTGATATAATTAAATCTGAAAAATATTTTAATGAAGCCTTAAAAATTCACCCCTATCACATTGGAACTCTTGAAAATTTAATGATAATTAAAGCAAAATCCAGTAATTACACTGAAGCTACAAAAATTATGAATGAATTAAATAACTTATATCCTCACTATTACAGTCCTGTTATAAAAATGATTAAAATATACCTTCAAAAGGGAGATGTCAATAAAGCAAAAATGTTGATGGAAATCACAAATTTTGATAGTGCAACACAAAATACTAAGAAAATGGTAGATAATTTGAAAAACTACATTATATTACACAGTGAGTAGATTTGTTTATACACAGAAATTTCTTTGTATATAACTTAAAATGGTGTATTTTTTATACCTGTACGATTTTTTTTAATTGTTTGTTAGTTTTTTTTTATTAAAACTGTAAACAAAAATGTTTAAACATGAGTAGATTTTAACGAGGAATAAAGTCATATGAAAAAAATTACAATGCTTATATTATCTTTTTCGCTTTTACTTGGTGGATTAGAAATTGAAAGTTTAAATCCTAACGAAGGTGAAGCTGGATCAAGTTTATCCGTAGAATTAACTGCAAGTGGTGTTGATTTTTATGATGGTTACAGCAGTGTTAGTTCNATTAGTTTTAATCCGGCTGGTGTTACAGTTGAATCTTTTGCTGTTTCTTCAAGTAATACTGTATCTTTAAATTTATCTTTAGATAAGATGCCTCCAAGTTGGTTTCAAGTAGAACTTGTTGGTGAATTTTATGATATGTATGACCAGTATTCAGGAGACTTCTATGATCAATATACTGCAGTCAAAGATGATGCTTTCTTTGTAAGTTCAAATAATCCTCTATTAATAGCACAACTTACATCAGATAATGATTTTGGTAATGTTAACGTTGGTGAAACTGGTGTTATTGAAATGACATTATATAACCCGTCTACAGTAGATTTAGAAATTTATGGTATTAGTATGACTAATCCTGAATTTAGTACAAGTGATATCTCTGGAATTAGTGCAGGTGAAACTGTTACTAAATTTATTAATTTTAATCCAACATATGATGGTTACCAAGAAAATACAATGACAATTTATTCTGATGATGAATATGATCCTGCTATTGTATTTCAAATGTCAGGTAATGGTGTTGGTATAGAAGGTGACATGAATGGTGACGGTACACTCAATATTCTAGATATTGTTGCTCTGATAAACTTTGTATTCAATGATAACGATAATCCATTTGCTGATTTAAATGATGATGGTACAGTAAATATTGTTGATGTTGTTATGCTTGTTAACCTTGTATTAAATTGGGGTTTATAAACAAACTTTAAAATTTTAAAAAAGAAACCTCATTAATTTGAAAATTTTAATGAGGTTTTTTTTATTAATAATAATGAAAAAATTAAACTTATTCTCCACTCCTTTGCAGTTACTTGGTATAGTATTAATTATAATGGGTATCTCTTGGATGATTTCAAGTGAACCATGGATGCTAGATAAATTTGCTAATGAACAACGCTTAAATATGAAATTTGAAAAACTTTTTGAATTTGAAGCAAATGAATCACTTCCAGGATATTTAAAACAAATTTATAAATTTTTTGGGTTATGGGTATTTGTGATAGGTTTGTTTATAGTTAGTTTTTCTAGACCTTTATTCAAGAACGATTATAATTTGAAATTAAATTTGTTGGTTTGTACTGGGATATTAGTTTATTTTGGTATGATTCTTGCATATTTTTGGATTCCCTCTTCACATTTTATTTACTTAGGTTGGTTAGCAATAATATTTCATAGCGCATCTTTATATGCTTTTATAAATGATTGAATTAATTCAATATGATATTAATAAGAGCAATTAAATCAAGTATACTTATAGTTTGGTCAAAATTTAAATCACCTTGCTCTAAATATGAACCTTCGAGTATTATTTCGGCTAGAAGGACCACATCTAATACATTGATTTGACTATCACTATTGATATCGCCAAGTGTAATTTCATTGTAGAAATCAGATAAATTATATTGAAGGAAAAAATCAATTAGTTCACTACTTGTATGAAAACCCCAATTTTCTTTAAACCAGTCGTGCCCTCCTCCGTAAACTTTATAATGTTTAAAAATACTATTAGAGTNATTATTACTAAAATTATANATCTCAACATTATTATTTAAATCTTCAATAGATTCAATATTAAATTGATTGTATTCTATCCAAAAGTCTGCTGATTCAAAAACAGTTAATGAACCATCAAAACTTGGAGGATAATAATCAACAANACTATCTGAAGTTCCNTGAAAATGAATAAAAGGTATTTCCCTGGTAAATTCACATAATTGACCACTACTATTATTAAGCATAAAATTTCCAGTCACTGAACCAAAAGCTGCGATTTTATCTTCAAGNTCACATGCTAATTCATAAGACATATACCCACCATTTGACATCCCACAAGCATACACTCTATCAAGATCGATATTAAAATCATCATTAATTTTATTAATCATTGATTCTATAAAACCTACATCATCAAGATTTGAAAAATCCCAGTAAGTCCCAACATTCCACGAAGTATAACCTATAGAGTTAACTANACCTTGAGGATATACAACTGCAATTCCNTGTTCATGAGCAAATTGNTCCATTTCAGAGTAATATCTTTGGCTTAATGCGCTGCTACCAAAACCATGCATATTTATAATTAAAGGTATTGANTCTTGATCTGAAATGTTTTCAGGATATGAGACATANTAANTTCTTGCTATTAAATCATGGTTTAAACTAAACCACTGTGNATAACTNAAAGATAAAAAAATTAATATGTTTATTATATAGTACATTCATTTAGTTATTGAATAAATATCTCCATTATAATCTATTAAGTAAAGTTCATTATTTTCATCTTGACCAAATGAAGATAGATAAAATTCAGACTTATTCATGGCAGTTAAAAGTTCNTCTGTATGATTGATTAAATCCATATTAGAATCATCATTTTTTATACTCCATACTTGCCCAGTACAATAATCGCCAAAAAAATATCTACCATACAATTCTGGTTTATTTTTACCTCTATACACATAACCACCAGTCACACTACAGCCATGCATCTCTGGCTGATCCCATCCAACTATAGTTTTAGCATAATTTGCATCACTAGGGTATTCAAAAATTGGTAATTCTGCATTGAACGAGTTGCATTTTTTATTTTCAGCATAACAATGATTGCCCTCAAAAATATTCCAACCAAAATTTATTCCTCCAGGATGATTGCTTGGCTGAAAATCAATTTCTTCCCAATCATTTTGGCCAACATCACCTAAATACATATCTCCATTTTCACTATCAAANGAAAATCTCCATACATTTCTTAATCCATAATGCCAAATTTCACCCATAAAATCTTCATGATTATAAAAAGGATTATCAATTGGAATAGAATAAGATTCTTTATCAGTAACATCAATCCTAATGATAGTACCAAATAAATTAGTTAAATCTTGTGCTCTATTTTCTGGATCACCTGCAGAACCACCATCTCCTATGGATACATATAAATAATTATCTGGACCAAATTCTAAAAAGCCACCATTATGGTTCATATAAGGTTGTTTTAATTCTAANATTTTNTTTTCNGAATTTGGTATAGCTTTGTNATTATGNGTCTTAAANCTGGATATAACCGTATATCCCTCTTGATTTACATAGTTTAAATAAAATGATTTATTTTCTTTGAAGTTTGGATCAAAGGCTAATCCTAATAATCCTCTCTCATCAGCAGGGTACCATGTTTGATGTACTCTATCAGAAATATCTAGAAAAGGTTGTTCTTTAATTTTATTATCTTCAATTATTTTAATTAAACCATCTTGTTCTAGAACTAAAAGTGATTTTGATCCAGGTAAACTACAAATATATAAAGGTTGGTTAAAGTCTGATGCAATTAAATTTGCTTCTAATTGACAAATTAGAAGATTAAAAAAAATGGCTATAATTATGATATTCTTATTCATAGGTGATAATATTTATTGATACACGACATCATTAAAAATTTACTAAAATTTATAAATAATAAATATTACTATTATTATACTAAATGTAACATAATATTATAATTTAAGGATTAAGAATGGATTTTTTTGAACTAGTTAATAAAAGAAGATCGGTAAGAAAATTTAAAGATGAAAAAGTTCCCAAAGAAGTGATTACTAAATCACTTGATGCAGCATTGCTGGCACCAAATTCTTCAAATTTACAACCATGGGAATTTTATTGGGTTAAAAATGAACNAAAAAAACTAAAACTAGTTGAAGCATGCTTTTCTCAAAATGCAGCTAAAACAGCACAAGAATTAATTGTTGCTGTATCAAGAATTGATACATGGAAAAGAAATAAAAATCTNTTAATAGAAGATTATAAAAAAAGAAATAAGCTTTTACCTGTTGTTGATAGATATTACAATAAAATTATCCCTTTATCATATGTTCATGATTCATTTGGCTTAGTTGGTATTATAAAGAAGGTTTTTTCTATATTCATTGGAATTGTTGGTATTTTTAAACCAATGCCTAGAGGACCAATATTTAAGTCAGATGTTTTTGAAATTGTTACGAAAACTACTGCATTAGCTTGTCAAAATTTTATGATGGCAGTTGTGGCACAAGGATATGATTCTTGTCCTATGGAAGGATTTGATCACACTAGAATCAAAAAATTATTAAATTTAAATAGCAAATCACATGTTGTTATGGTTCTTGCTGTTGGAAAAGGAGACTTAAAAGGTATCTACGGTGAAAGATTTAGAATTGATAACAAATTTGTAATTAAAGAAGTCTAATTTACTTGTTTTTGAAATTTTAAAAATTTCATTATTGTTAAAGCGTCAAACCATTGATTAAATAACAATATAAACTGATTTTTATTTTTAGCATTAGTTTTAAAGTTTTTTAATACTTTACTAATATTTTTCTTTTTTATAAATTCAACACTTTTATTGTTAAGATCATTCATTAATTTTTGTAATAAAACTTCAGTTGAATCACTCCAATNTAAATCTATTATATCGATAATTTTTTTTATTTCTAAATATGATTCTTTAGAAAAATTTAAATTTTTAAANTTTTTGTTTTTAAGGTATTCATCCATTCTAAAGCCCGTTCCTAAATATACTCTNTTTTCACTCCTTGATGATGGATGTACTAATACCTTTTTAATTTTATGNACTTTAGTATATTTTGCAATNGACTGCAAAAAATAAAAATCTTCTGTTGCTTTTTTTGTATTCATACCTCCAACAGCTATATANGTTTTAGCATTACACACAATGGTAGANCCCATACTAACATAACCGTAAGGAGAACCCGTCTTNTGNATATTGTTTGCAATTTCTTTTAAAATTGTTTCATANTTTCTGATTCCTTGTTCAATTATTGTNTTTGAAGATTTTTGATGACTAAAATTGACAACAGCAGCATTTACTGTATTATNTTTAAATCTATTATCAATTATATCTAAATAATGTTCATTTACAATCGTATCGGCATCCAAAGAGCAAATGATACTATTTAAATTTTCTATAAATTTTAATGAAAAATCTAATCCCACTTTTCTAGCTAAACCTACACCAGCTAATTTATTTTCTAATGAATTANAATTAGAAAANCAATCTATTGCAACAAATTCAAAAGAAAATTGAAGTTTAATAAGTTTGTTGTATGTTTTTTGATTGTTTTTTTTGACTCTTGCATTTGTATCAACACTATTATTTATAACAATAACTACAAGTGTTTTTTCTAACAATTTTAGTTTTTGGTTATTTATAGAATCTAAAGTTTTAAATAAATAATCATATTCATCGTAACATGGAATTATTATAAAAAATTTAAATTTATTTTTTTTTTCTAATTTTCTATGAGGTTTACCTATACATAAAGATTTTTTAATTATGTATTTATGAAAATGAATGTCATCATTCATTTCTTTTTATAATTATCCAATTATTAAAGAAACAATTAAAATAACATCCATTACATTAAGAATACCATCACCATTCATATCTGAAGCATATTCTTGTCCAGCATCTGGTGTGTCTGATTCTAAAATGAAACTCACAATCATAACAACATCTTGAACATTAATATTTCCATCTGCATTTATATCACCTGGTTCAGACGCGAGTACATTTAAAGTTACAGGTATTGTACCTTGTCCTCCATTTGATGAAATTTTAATAAATGATGAATATAAATCTGGATTGATATCATAAGAGTTAACCGTTACCTCAACAGTACTAGAATTACCCTCTAAAACTTGACCAGAAGTTGGATTTAGTTCTATCCAAGAAGGCCCCTGAGAAATAACAAATCCATGTTGATCATGTATATCATTTTGATTACCTGCACCTGTATCCCCTAAAATTTGTAATGCATTCAAACCTTCAGCATCTTGAATTCCAACTGTTGCACTATATAAACCACTTTCATTATTAGGATCACCCAAAAACTCTTTATAATTCATATTTATTTCACCGTTCGGATAAAGAACAATTTGAAAACTATAATACATATCATTATAGTCTGTCCACCAATGAGCTACATTGTCGAACCAAACTACTAAACGTTCAGAATTAGAATGATAATAAACCTCACCTGAACAATAATCATTACATTGATCATTTACTGGATTTAAATCATCCCATAGACCAAAAATTGCAGGTCTAGGTGCATCTATTGATGGAATTTCTAAATTATTCCAAGCATTACTGTCTTCCCCAAATCCAATCCATCCATTTGCATTAATTATAAACGAACTATATGTATTTCCATAAAATGGAAAATCAAACCCAATATCTAAATTAATACCTGCTTGATCATTTCCTGGAAAATTATATAATGTACCTAAATCTGAAATATCAATCCATTCATAGTTAATTGTTTCTTCGTTATCAGAATCAGACCAAAAGTTACCATTACTATCAGGTCCTCCTTGTGCATTTGAAAATGGAGATACACCAATAGCATAATTCATTGTTGAGCCCTGTTGACCAACATTAGATAATGTGATTAAATCTGATTGAGAATCTTCTAAAAATATTTCAAAGTTCATACTTTCTGGTGTAAATGCTAACTCTGCAAAGGGACCACTTATTGGACATGGAATATTATGTTCTTCAAATGCCGAACATATTTCTGCATAAAAAGGTGTACCATTGTTAATATCACCATCATTATCATCAATAATTAACATTTCTTCTAATAAATCAGGAGCAGAATTTGGTCTACCAACTTGTCCAAAATGAAATAAATCATTTGAATGTTCAACTCCTTGTTCATATCCCATAATATTTATTAAATTTCTTCTCATTTTCCAAAGTGAACCCATTGTAATCTCTCCTAAACAGTGTACAGATCCACCACATTCGTTTCCAGGATATTGTCTTGTGTTAAGCCCATCTCTAAGACATGTTCCATCACCAAAAAAACCTAAACCTAAACATGGCGTATTAGTAATTGTCATTGCCCAAAAATCTGCCGTACCTTCACTAAGCTCTGTAGACCATGGTGCATCATAAGGTTCATATGTAAATTGCATAATGCCATGTCCATATTCGTGATATACTACATCAGCCATTTGGTCTGTTCCAGCACATCCACCACCTTCTGAGAACATATTTATACTTGTATAGTCCCAATATGCGTTGCACGGCCAATATGGATCTTCCGAACCTATATTTACTCTAGCCGGCATTTCATAATCAGCTCCACTTATATCTGGATTAATGGATTTTAATAAATCATGAATGTGATTTGCATGATAATATGTATCTCTTTCACCAGGAATTGAATTATTATTGGTAAAATTAAAATCCTCAGTACTACCTGGAGTAACTATTCTTCTAATTTGTGCGTCTGATCCGTTTTGATTATTTGCATTTAAATAATTACCTTCTAATCTAACGGTTGCAAAGACATTTTCTTCACCAGCTTCAATTGAATAATAACCCTCAGAGTCAGTGTATGTAGAACCATAACCATCAATGGACACTTCCACATTTTGTAAACCTCTATTTCTCTCATCACCATATGGTTCATCTTTAACATCTCCAGTAACTCTACCTTCAACAACTAAATCTCTTGCTAAATCAAACTTTTCAAGAATCTCTCCAGTATGTGCATCAACAAAAATTTTCCAGTGATTAACAGGTCGTTTTCCTGTATTAATTTCCTTTATGTGAACATGCAATTCAAGTAGCCAAGAAGCATGATAAGTTGGTTTTTTATCTTTACTTACCCATATAAATTTCTTAGGTTCATCAAAAACGTAATCTCCTTTTTGTTGAGAAAATTGTACTTCAGCTTTAGCAATATTCAATGCTTGCTGATCATTTAAATGATAATTCGTAGAAACATTTATATCAGGATATCCATCATGACCAAAAAGAACGATATTTCCTACACTATTAAATCTAATATCAATCCTAGCATTATGAACAGGTATCCCATTGTGAGTTTGATTAAAAGTTATATATCTAATCTTATTACCAAATTCATTTACCCATAGTTCAAGGTTTGAATTTTGAATTCCAAAAAAATATTGATTTTCTTCAACAAACTTTCTGGCATATTCCTCTGATAATTTTTCATTTTGAGTATCAAATACAAAAGGTATTTTACTTCCAATTACTCTGTGTGGAGTACCATGATTGTTCCATCTGTAAAACCAGTCATTTGGATACTTTTGCTCAAATTGTTCTATTGCTATGTCTTTATTATATGAATCAACTAACTTAGTATCTAAAGGAAGTGAAATTGAAAAAAATAATAAAAGTAATGAAATACGTTTCATGTGTTAATATCCTTAATTTTTTATATTTATATCCATAAATATATATTATTTTAACAAACAAAAATATATTTAATACATATTGAAACATTTTTATATTATCATTATGAAAAATTTTATTAAAATTTCATTTATAATCTTTTTATTTAGCAGTTGTGAAGAAAATGTTGTTGAAGCCATTCATGGATGTTTTGATTCTCAAGCATGTAATTATAATCCCAGTGCAACTTACGATAATAATAGTTGTGAATACGAATCGTGCGCTGATTGTTTAGGGATTACAAATGGTGAAGCTCTATTAGATTCATGCAATGTGTGTCAAGGAGATGATACTTACTGTTTACCCATAGATTTATCATTAGGAGATATACTTTACAATGAAAATCAAGAATTAATCATTCCTATCCTTATAGATAGTCAACAAAATATTAGTGGTTTTCAATTTAATATTACCGAAAACGATATTATTACTTATGCTACTGGAGGAATTGCTGAAGAATATGGATTTAATTTATCCATTGATCCTGAAAGCGAAGAATCTTCTAATTTAGTTTTAGGTTTTTCTTTTTCTGGAGATATTATTCCTTCTGGTGTAAATGGAATTTTAACAAATTTAACTATTATCCCAAGTGGCTCACAAGTTTGTTTTGAACAGGAAAATAATTTTTTTATAAAAACAGTTGATCCAAATATTGAAGTTGATTTAATTCACGACACAGAAGATGGTAATACAGATGGTGTTATTCAATATCAATTAAACTTAGGTGAATGCAAAACAATTGAAAGATAATCATTCTTTCTTATAATCTTTATCTAAAATACCCTTTTTTTTAAGTTCTTTAATAAGTTTTTCAATCCTAACAAATGCTATAAAACCAAATATAGCAATTAAAAATCCAATTGTTCCATCCATTTAATCCTTTCATGATTTTTCAAGAGATTTAGTCCATTTTGTACAGGGTTCTTTATCATTGCAATCTTCATATTTCAACTTAATTTTATTATCAAACTTTATAAAATTACCTACAATTCCACCTAAAGTTGAAATTCCAAATACGACAGTTGCTCCTATTATAAAAATTTCTGATTTTGAAAACAGCCATGTATCTTGGAAACCTAATGAAGCAACACCTGAAATTATTAGTCCGCCAACAAACATATTTTCAAATATTGGCCCTGATTTGTTTGTAGAATCATAAATTGTAATTGAATTTAATAAAGTCACATCGATTTGACCATTTATTAAATTCATATCAAATGTTTCAAAAACAAATTTAGATGAATCTGAATTAATGGAAAAAATATCACCTTTTTTTAAATGAAAATGATTATTGCCTTTTTCAATTATTACTCCAGAAAAAATACAACTCAGCAATATTATGTAAAATATTAAAAATTTATCGTTCATTTTTAAATTTAGTAATTCATTATCAATTTAAAATAATATCTACAATTAATATTATATCTAATACATTAATAAATCCATCATCATTTATGTCAGCTATATTTAACCATTCTTCATTTGGTTGAGTATTTTCTAAAATGAAATCAATTAATATAATTATATCAATTATATTGACAATTTCATCATCATTGATATCTCCAGTGATGATTAAAATAGTGTCTAAATAACCTAATACAGTTTCTATTGTCAGTTCAGCAGCATCTTTTGAAACTCTTGTACTTAACTGACCTCCTACATGTATATGGCCACCAAGCATACATGGATTGTCAGAATTTAAACTTGATTGATGATACCACATACCATGATAACCCATAAACTCAGATAAAAATCTTCCAGCATCTCCATTTTGATCAACATAACAATTTACAGGTAAATTGGAATTATCTAGCGCTTCCTCAATTAGTGTTAGAGGCAAGGCTGTTCCTCTATTATGATTATCAGAAACGCTGTCATCTGGTGGTGATGGAGTTGGATATAAAGGAGATGTATAATCTGCGTACCAACTTACCCAATTATAAACATTATTTTCAAGTTCCCAGCTATTATTATTAAATCCTCTACTAAATGTTATGATACCTACCGGCTTAACCTCATCAATAATTCTCCAAAAATCACTTGATGTGTCTTGATAATCAACTTCAAAATCTCCATATCCTTGACCGCAATTACTACAATCAGGAGGGTTAAATTCTGGAAAAAANGAAATAACATCAAAACCTAAATTTTTCCAGTTTTCTCCTTCCCAACCAGTCGGATTTAGTTCTGGCTTTTGACTGAAATGTCTTAACATTTCATTTGTTGGTGGCCAATATCCTGTAACCATTAATACTGGCCTGTTCCTTTGGTTGGAAATTTTATATTTCAAATTATTAGTTGAATATTTTTTATTTTCAATTGAACTAATTGATTCAATAATAAATGATGATTGTAAGTGATTTGATTGATAAAATATAATTATAATTTCATTACCACTCATAACTGAGGGATAAAAAATTTTCTGATTTAAACTAGTGTAAGGACCAAATAAAACATCATGATCTTTATCATAAAATGCAACATAAGAATCATCTTCAAGTAAAATATCTTTGATTAAAATTTGAAAGTTTTTTTCGTATGATGATTTAATTTTTAGATATGAATAGTTACCATCGATTCCTGATTGAGTCATAGCATAATCTAGAAAATTAATATTTTTTTGATCACTTTTTATATATGGAACTACATCTGGTATTTGTTCTAATTCTACTTTATTAATTAATTGGTCTGATATGACTTGTGAGACAGTAATAGATATAAAAAAATTAATTAAAAGAAAGATTTTAAACATAATAAATACCTTTTTGCTATATGAAATTAATCACATCTAAAATAATTAATATAAACATTAATGGGAAGTAAAATAAGGTAGCTATCATCAATTTTTTTGCATTTTTATTTGATGTTTCTTTCATAAATTGAGANACTATTATCAAAAAAAATACACTAATAACACTAATACCTTGCAGGTAACCTGTACCAACTGCCTTTTCAAAATATAAGCCTAGACTAGTTCCAATCATTGCTATTGAAAAAAATAAAACATGATATTGTGTATGTTTAGAATTAGGGTATTCTGATGGAAGCATTTTAAATCCTCCATCTTTATAGTCTTGAGAATAAATTATAGCTATTGCAAGAAAATGAGGTATCTGCCAACAAAAAAGAATTGAAAATAAAATCCAGGAAATAGAGCTAATTTCGTTTGTTGCTGCGGTCCATCCACCTAAAACAGGCAAAGCACCTGGAATTGAACCAATTAAAGTATTAAATGTACTAAATCGTTTACTTGGTGTGTATACAAACAAATATAGTATNACAGTTAATAAACAAATTAGAGCTGTTAATTGATTTATTGTTTGGTAAACAAAAAATACACCAAATACGCAAAGAATAGAACCGAACAATAAAGCATTCAAAGGAAGCACTCTTTTTGATGGTATAGGTCTATTTTTGGTTCTCATCATTTGCGCATCAAAATCTTTTTCTAAGTATTGATTTAATACTGCGCATCCACTAGATGATAAAAACATACCAATAAATAAAAATATTAATTTATCATAATAATTAATACTTAAAAGACCTTCAGACCTCAAACCTAGATAAAATCCTAAATATCCTGTTAATACAACTAGCATACTTATTCTAAATTTCATCATTTCAAGATAATTATTAATCACTTGCAATTTGAATCCTCTGATATGCTACTATAATTAAACCTAAAATTACGCTCGANAAAAATAAATGATACAACCTAAAAGATTCATGAATGATAGCAAAACGTAAACATTCTCCAATGATAATTTGTGCACATATTGCATAAAGAATAAGTTTTGTTATTAGAAGTGTTACATTTGATGGTTTACTATGATTAAGATTATGATTCCATAGAACTGCTGAACATGTAAGCATTGTAAATCCAAATATTGGATGAATATATTTTACAAGGCCTGTTTCTGATACGTATTTTTGCATTCTCACAAAATAATCTAGTTCTTTAAATAAGTTATCATCTATAAATGTTCTAATATAAGATCCTGAAAAAACTAAAAATAGGTTTAAAAAAAATATTGCAACTAATAATTTTTTTGAAAATGAAGAATAAGTACGACCCTTTTCAATGTCTGGATACATATCTAAAAAGCCTCTATTTGTTGTAAAAACCAACGATATTGTAGTTAATATTGCAATGTATAAATGAACACTCACAGTATGCTGAAAAATGATATTCTCACCATCAATATTTGTTGCTATTTGCCCTCCAATCCAACCAGCAATGATTATCAATAATAATGATGTAAAAGAACCATAAAAAAGTAATTTATCAGACTTATACACACCAAAAGATTTATAAAATGTAAATAACATTGATATACCTAGAATAACTCCTACTAAACGATTAAAGTATTCAATCCATGAACCATATACTTTTTTTTGAGTAGGGTTAAATTCTTCTGGTATATCATCAATTGTTAAGGGCGGAAACCAACTTCCATAACATTTAGGCCAATCAGGACAATCATCACCTGATTCAGTTATTCTTACAAATCCTCCTACTAATACTAATACATATAGTAAAATAACCGTTGTCATTGAAGCTTTGTAAAATTGTCTGTGATTAATCATTAATATTTATTTCTATCTCTTTGAAATAATTTAAGCTTTCTGGATTAGATAATGCATCAATATTTGTAATATCTTTTCCTTCAATAGCATTTTTTACAGCCAATTCAACTTTTTTACCATTTATGGTATAAGGAATATCATTAACTGGAATTATTTTATGAGGCACATGTCTCGGTGAACAATCATTTTTAATTTGTTTTTTAATATTCTGTACTACTTTATCTGTTAAAAAATTGTGAGATACTTTGACAAATAAAATAATTAATTCATCGTCGTTGTATTTATGCCCAATAACTACGCTATCTTCTATATCTGAAAATTTGTCAATTACTCTATATATTTCAGCTGTTCCTATTCTAACACCTCCAGGATTTAATGTTGTATCTGATCTTCCGAATATTTCAACGCTTCCATCTTCATAAATTGATATATAATCACCGTGCTTCCATATATTTGGGAATTTATCAAAATATGTTTTTTTATACTTCAAATTATCTGAATCATTGTAAAAGAAGATTGGCATTGATGGAAAAGGATCAACGCATACAAGTTCACCTTTTTCCCCAATAATTGATTTTCCTTCATCATTAAAACTTTTTACATTCATTCCTAGTCCAATTGACTGTAGTCGGCCTTTTATAATTGATTTTATTGGATTTCCTAAAGCAAAGCATGATATAATATCAGTACCTCCTGATATAGAACAAAGTTGAACGTTTTCTTTCCAAGAATTATACACAAAATCATAATTTTCTTCAACTAATGGAGATCCTGTAGATAAAATCATTCTTAAATTTTTAAACTTAAATTGATTTGGTATTACATCATTTTGTTGTAAGAATGATATATATTTTGCGCTAGTTCCAAAAATTGAAATTTCTAAAGAATCCATCAAATGTAATAAATAATTTTTTGTTGGATAAAATGGATTACCTTCAAAAAGAACAATAGTAGAACCAACACATAAACTTGATACAAGCCAATTCCACATCATCCATCCACATGTTGTAAAATAAAATATTTTATCTTCTCTTTTTAAATCACAATGTAAAACTAATTCTTTCAAATGTTGAATTAATGTACCTCCAACTGAGTGAACAATACTCTTTGGTTTTCCTGTTGTTCCAGATGAATACATTATATATAATGGATGTGAAAAAGAAACTTGTTCAAAATTAATTTCACCATCATGAACAGGAATGTCTTCCCAATATGTAATGTTACGCACTTTTTTTGAGTTAATTGAATTAACGCAAATGGTTTTTTCTAATGTGGATAATGAAGACTGAATTTCTGTAATCTTTGATGTTAAATCAATTTTTTTACCTTTGTAAAAATATCCATCAGCCACAAAAAGAATCTTAGGATTAATTTGTTCAAACCTATCAAGAACGCCATTTATTCCAAAATCTGGTGAACAAGAGCTCCAAACAGCGCCCAACGAAGAAGTAGCTAACATGGCTATTATAGTTTGAGGGATGTTTGGCATAAAACCTGCGACTCTATCCCCCTTTTTTACTCCTTGAGATTTTAGATACAAAAAACATTTTCTTACTTCTTCATTTAAATCTTTGTAGGTAATTGCACCTTTTGTTTGATCTTCTGAAAAATATTCAATTGCAACTGAATCATCATTAAATCTTAGAAGATTTTCAGCAAAATTTAAACTGGCTCCTTCAAACCATTTTGTATCTATAAAGTTTTTATTTTTTTTTATAATATTTATTGGTTCACTAGAAAATTTAATTTTGCAAAATTTTGAAACGTCATTCCAAAATTTCGATGGACTATTTATGCTCCATTCAAACAATTCGTCGTAGTTATCAATTTTTGAAAAATGCTTTTCATTAATATAAGTAATAAATTCTGCAATGTTTGATGATTTGATATGATTTTTTTGAGGTTTCCAGACTATGTCGCTCATTCACTACTTTCATTTATAAGACTTATAATTGTCCATGCAGAATCAAGTTCATCTTTTTCAATAAATTTTTTACAGACAATTTCAAGATTAGACATTTTTTCACCATTGTATTTATTATAAACATTTGCAACAATATCAGGCTTAGACTCCACACTTGATAAAATTGATAATTCATTAGCGGTAATAATTTTACTTTTTAAAATTTTTTCAGGAATTGAATCAAAACCTAAACCAATATGTCTAGGTTTTTTATATTCAAATAAACCATTTTTAGATTTTGAGTACCATGACCCTCCTAATCTAGAGATAGCATCAAGTTTATGTGGATCAACTATATTTTTCTCGTCAATAATGTCATTTGATATGTGAAAATTAACTATTTCACCAAGGATTAAGTTCCCACTTGCTGGCTTATTTCCTAAATGAATTATATCATATAATTTACATTCCATAGAAAATGGAGACTCTTTTACAAACGGAGGTTTTACAAAGGTTGAATTTTCTTTAGTCAAACCTGTTTTTGTAAATTCATCTACATTTCTTTTATATTCACACGATGATAAACTTACTTGCCCAACCATTTTTGAATTTGCAATTGAAATAGTAAACTCTTTTGTATCTTGTATATTTAACAATGTATCTTTTGGCTTTCCAGTTCTTCCACTCAAAGCTGGTGAAAAACCTACAATTGGTGGATTGGCTCCAAATCCATTGAAAAAAGAATAAGGTGCAAGGTTAACATCTTTTTCTAAACTTATTGATGAAACAAATGCTATTGGTCTAGGAGATATACCAGAAATCATTAAATGATAATTAGTTCTTATGTCATAATTACTAGGGTTAAATTGTTTTTTCATATGTTATAATTTACTCTACGTATTTCTTTTAACTTTATATTTATAACCAACTTAAGTAATATTTATCATCTTCTATTTTAACAGAGTTTTCAGTAATATTTAATGGCTTGAAAGTATCCACCATTACTGCTAATTCCTCAGTTTTTTTCTTTCCAATTGATTCTTCATATCTTCCTGGTTGTGGACCATGAGGAAGTCCCATAGGATGATGAGTGATAGATTCTAACCCAATTCCTTTTCTACTCATAAAATCACCTTGTGAATAGAAAATTACTTCATCTGAATCTACATTAGAATGTGGATAAGGTGCTGGAATAGCATCTTTATGATAGTCGAACATTCTACTAACAAATGAACATATAACAAAACCTTTTGAAGTAAATGTTTGATGTACAGGAGGAGGTTGATGAATACTTCCTGTTATTGGCTCAAAATCATTAATATTAAACACCCATGGAAAATAATAGCCATCCCATCCAACAAGATCAAAAGGATGATGTGCGTAAAACATTTCTTGAAGACCTCCATTTGTTCTTACATCAATTTTAAAACTTCCCTCTTTATCAATCGGATCTAATAAATCAGGAGTTTTTATATCTCTTTCACAAAAGGGTGAATGTTCTAATAATTGACCAAAATTATTTCTATATCTTCTTGGAGTTTCAATTGGTGATTTTGATTCTATAACTAAACATCTCATATCATCATCAATTTTAAGTTGCCAAATAACTCCTCTAGGTATAACTATGTAATCACCCATTTTAATTGAAAGTTGACCAAAATTTGTGAATAAATTTCCAGAACCTGATTGAACATATATGACCTCATCATAATGTGCATTACGATAAAAATTATCCATACTTTGATTTATGTGAGCTTTGTGTATGATAACATCTTCATTAAAAAGTAAAGGAATTCTACCATAGACAATATCACCATTATTTGGGATATTTTGTGTTTGAATGTGTCTAGCCTGGTGTTTGTTCTTAATTTTTTTTATTTTAAAAGGATGTAATTTTCCTAATTTAGAAACTCTAGTAGGCATTTTTAAATGATAAAGGTTAGAATAAATACTAGAAAATCCTTCTCTACTGACTAATTCTTCGTAAAAAATAGAATCTTCACTTCTTTTAAATACAGTATGTCTTTTGGCAGATACTAAACCTTTAGTTTGATAAAATGGCATCTATAAATTACCCCTTTCACCTTGTGCTTTTTCAATAGATTCAAATAATGCTTGAAAATTACCTTGACCAAAACCTTTCGAGCCTTTCCTCTGTATGATTTCTAAAAATAAAGTTGGCCTATCTTGTAATGGTTTTGTAAAAATCTGAAGAAGATATCCATATTCATCTCTATCAACTAAAATATTCAACTCTTTTAATCTTTTTATATCTTCATCTATACCACCAACTCTTTTTGTAAGATCATCATAATATGTTCCTGGGATATCTAAAAAATCAACTCCATTGTTTTTTAAATTGGCTATTGATGTTATAATATCATCCGTCAAAATAGCAATATGCTGTACTCCTGCACCCTCGTTAAATTCTAAATATTCTTCAATTTGAGATTTTTTTAATCCCTCAGCTGGTTCGTTAATGGGTAATTTAATTTTCCAATTTTTTGATCTTAAAACAACACTTTTTAAAGCAGAATATTGTGTTGATATATCTCCTTCATCGAACCTGACAAAAGTACCAAATCCAAATACTTTTTCATAGTAATTACGCCATTTATCCATTTCATCCCAATTGACATTTCCAACTATATGATCAATCAAAACTAATTTAGTGTCAGAAGTATTAATTTTTGGTAACTCTAATTTTTTGAATTTAGGAGCCCATATACCATTAAATTTTGAGTCATCAATAAATGAGTGAATGGTGTCACCATATGTTTTAATTGATGCTACACAAAATTCACCATCTTGATTAATGGTGACAGGCTCTTTATTTGGGATTGCTTCTCTTTCAATACAAGAATTATAAACAAAATTAACATCCTCAACATCAAAAGCTACATCTCTTACTCCGTCACCATGTTTTTTTAACCATTCAGATGCAGGATGATCTGATTTTAATGGAGTGGTAAAAACAAAAAATATTTTTCTGTTTTTTAAAACATAAGATACGTGATCATAAACACCAGTTTCAGGACCACAGTAAGCATATTCGCTAAAACCAAATGCTGATTTATAAAAATGAACTACCTGTTTGGCATTTCCTACATAAAATTCAACATATTTAAATCTTTTAATATTAAAATGCTCTTTACCTTCCCATTCATCTGTTATATACATAAAACTCTATAGCTCCTTAATATTTTTAATAAGATAATCATTTTCTTGTTCTAAACCGATTGTCACTCTGACACAATTAGGTAACCCAAAACCAATCAAATGCCTCAAAATAACTCCTTTGTGTAACATTTTTTGGGTAAAATTATATGCATTTTCTTCATCAGTAAATTTTAGTGTGATAAAATTTGTAGCACTTGGAATGTAATTAAAATTATTTTTTTCAAAAAATACTTCTAATCTAACTTTTTGCTCATTATTTAATTTAATAGAAGATTCTAAGTGCTTAAAATCATCCATTGCGGCGCATGCAGCATGTTGACCAAGTGAAGATGGTTCAAATGGTAGTTTAACTTTCATAAGATTTGAAATTAATTTTTCATTTGCAAAGCCATACCCTACTCTAAATCCAGCTAAACCCTGAGCTTTCGAAAATGTTCTTAAAGTAATTACATTATCATATCTATAATCCATTGAATCAGGGTATTCATCAAATTGGGACGCATATTCAAAATAAGCCTCGTCTAGTAAGACAATAACTCGATTTGGTACTAATTTCATAAATTCTTCGAAATCTTTTCTTTTAAAAAAAGTTCCAGTAGGGTTATCTGGATTTGCAAGATATATAACTTTTGTTTTATTATTTATCTTTGATGCCATAGATTTCAAGTTGTAATGATAATCTTGCATAGGAACCCAATTTATTTTAAAACCGCTTGCATTGGCTAAAACTTTAAAACCAATGAAAGAATTTTTAGTAGCAATAATTTCATCATCTCCATTTAAAAATGTTCTCATAATTACTGACATGATACCTTCACTTCCACCACCGATAATAACATTTTTAATATCTAAATTAAAAGATTTTGCTAATTTTAGTCTTAAATCATAACCATTAGAATCAGGATATCTATGTGTATCATTTAAATAATGATTTACCTTATTTAGGGCTTTAAGTGACGGTCCATTAGGGTTTTCATTTGAAGCTAATTTTACAATGTGATTGAGATTTAATTCTCTTTTAACTTCTGAAATAGGCTTTCCAGCTTTGTAAGGCATGAGATTTTTAATATGTTTAGGTACTAGAGACATTATGTAAATTTAATAAATTATCTAATAGAAGTATAATATAATTATAATATATTATTCTTAAGCTATAAAAACTTTTTTATGATAGATAAAAAACAACTAAGATCAGAATTATTTCAACATATAGATGGGATTGCTTTAACTGCACCTATTTCAACCTTATTTACAAAGCATGAAAAAATTTTTAATTTTCTAAAAACAATAAATACTACTGTATTAAACTTTGATGAATTGATTTTAAATGGAATCAATGCAGACTACCTTAATGTTACGTTGAGATTATTTGAGTCTCAAGGTTGGCTCGNTAGAAAACTTAGAAATGATAAATCAATTCATGTCACTCCCACTTTAAAAGGAACTAAAATTTTTAAAAATTCTAGTTTGTATCATACTTTTTTTAAGCATTTTGATTTCTTAATAAATTTAGATTTTAAAAATGATGAAACTCATACTACAATTAATAAAATTTTATATGATTATGAAAATATTAAAAATCATACAAATAACACTAATATTATCAAGCATATTGAAGGTTTAATTTTAGGCTCAATACTTGTTAATCTTAGTATCAATAAATATTTAGAAATTAATCANAACGATAAATTAATTTTTAATGAATCATTAAATAAATTAAATGTAGAATCAATTATCAATATTTTTAACAAATTTAACTTCATGAATAATGATATTATAAATGAAAAGGGTAAATTTTTTATTAAAAGAAGTGCTGCATACGGTGTGACTGTATCATATATGCCTTTGTTTAATCAAATGGAAATTTTACTATTTGGAAATACTAAAAATATTTTAACAAGAGATGAAAATAATAATGAAACACATGTTAACAGAAAAATGAACGTATGGGGAAGTGGAGGTGCTCATAAATTATATTTCAAAAAAATAGATGAAATTATTTTAGAAATTTTTAATAAACCANTAGAAAATCAACCAAAAGGAATAGCTGATATGGGTTGCGGTGATGGTACTTTATTAATTCATTTATATAATTTAATTAAAACAAAAACATTAAGAGGAAAATATTTAGATTCATATCCTTTGCATATTATTGGTGCAGACTTTAATGATGAAGCATTAGAAGTCACGGGCAAAAATTTAAACTTTAATAAAATAAAACATTTTTTAGTAAAAGCAGATATTGGAAATCCTGAAAATTTTAATGATGAACTTGAAAAAAAGTATAATATTCATTTAAATGACTTATTAAGTGTGAGATCATTTTTAGATCATAATAGAATTTTTGAAATGCCAAATATAAAAAAATTCAANTTAGACAAAATTACAACAAAATCTACATCAGCATTTTGTATAAATGATACAAATAAGATTTTTGAGCCAATTATATTTAAATTAAGTTTGATAGAACATTTTCAAAAGTGGAAACCATTCATTAGTAAATATGGTTTAATTTTACTTGAACTACATACTATTAATCCAAAAAAGTGTAGTTTAAATATTGGTAAAACACTTGCTACAGCTTACGATGCGACACATGGATTCTCAAACCAATACATTATTGAATATGATGATTTTATTGACTCTGCTGCAATTGCTGGATTAAAAAATAATCAAGCATTTGAATATAATTTTCCAGATGATAATTTGACAACAGTAAGTATAAACCTATTTTCTTTGTAAAAGTTTATTGTAGGCAGCATCTACTGTGTTACTTAACAGCATTGTAACTGTCATTACACCTACACCTCCAGGAACAGGTGTGATTGAAGCAGCCTTACCTATCATACTATCATAATCAACATCACCAACAACTTTATATCCTTTTTTATTTGTAGAATCTTCAATTCTATTTATACCAACATCAATTATATGACATCCATCTTTGATCATATTTGATTTTAATAAATAAGGAACACCGACCGCTACTATAAGTATATCAGCATTTTTAGTATGAAAATTTAGATCTTTTGTTTTTGAATGGCATAAAGTTACAGTTGCATTTCCATATGAAAAACTTTGTGACATAAGTGAGGCTATAGGCTTACCAACCAAATTACTTCTTCCAATAACAACTACATTTTTACTTTTGGTTTCAATTTTGTAATAATCTAGAATTTTAAGACAACCTAAAGGAGTGCATGGTATAAATTTTGGTTCACCTTGCATGATATAACCTTGATTTTGGGGGTGNAGACCATCAACATCTTTCAAAGGTGAAATATTTTTTAAAATTTCTTTTTCATTTAGGTTCTTAGGCAATGGAAGTTGTAATAAAATACCATGAAATTGATCATTGTCGTTTAAATTTGAAATAAACTCTTTTAATTCATTTTCAGATGTAGTTTTGGGTAATTCAAAAACTTCACTATGACAACCAAGATTTGAAAAGGCTTTTGCTTTTGAACTTACATAAAGTTTTGACGCAGGGTTATCACCTACAATTATAGCAGCTAAAGATGGAATTATATTATTTTTTTTTAAATCTATGATTTTTAAAGATAATTGTTCTTTTATCTTTAAAGCAACTGGCTTTCCTTTTAGAATAGTTGTATCCAAAATGAAATTTAATTTTGAGAGGATTCTATATCAGCAATTTTATCTTCGATAAACTCAGTTATAGCAATTGTTTTTGCTTCAACTTTATTAATAACTTCGTCTTTGGTTTTTTTACATTCAAAAAGTTGAGCTGTGATATTCATCGCAGCAAATATTACTAATCTTAATTGAGGAGTAGATGATCTATCTGAACCTGCAACTTGCTTCATCGTTTCACTTAAATAGTTTGCGCACTCTTCAATTACTTCAGGTTTTGCATCTGTCCTTAAACGATATTCTTGCCCATATATTTTTATTTTGACCTCTTTTGCCATGATTACTCCTTAAACTATCGCTGAATGATATTAAATTTTTCTTTTAAAATATTGATTATAACTGAAACTCTATCATCAACATCTTTGTCAATTAATGTTTTTTCGTCACTTCTAAAATATAATGATATTGCTAAACTTTTTGAATTATTGTCTAACTCTTTACCTGAATATACATCAAAAATATTAGTATCTATTAATAATTTGTCAGAACCATCATAAATACAATTTACAATTTCTTCGTACGAGATTTCTTTTTTAATAAGTATTGAAATATCCCTTTTAACTGTTGGATAAGGAGAAATTTTTCTAAATTTAAAATCTTTAATTTTATTTTTTAACGCCTTATCAATGCTAATTTCAGAGAATATAACAGTTCCTTTTATATCATATTTTTTATTTAATTTAGCATCTAACTCTCGTAAATAACCTAAATATAATTTGTCTGAATATATCTCAATATTAATCTTGCTAAATTCTGAATCTTTAATTTTAAAGTGAATATTTTTAATCTTAAGATTATTTAAAATTGATAAAATTTCTCCTTTTGCAAAATAAATATCTACCTCTAGATTATTTCTCCAATGATTTCTGTTTTTTCCATACCATACTAAACCTAAAGTTTCTTCTTCTTTATTATATTTTTTTAGCAAAGAATGTACTCGGCCAATTTCAAAAAACTTAAAATAATTTACTTTTCTTTTTTCATTAAATGATACGGCATTTAAAAGACCAGGCATTAGTGAGTTTCTCATATACTTCATTTCAATGCTTGATTCATTTATAATTTCTGAAGTTTTGGTTGAATTGAAATCTTTTAAAACTTTATCACTATATAAACTATTTGAATAATGCTCAAAAAAACCTTTAGAGGGCAAGATAGATCTTATATCATTATTAATTTGTTTGGCATTATCTATAATTGATGAGTAAGAATTATTAAAACTTTGAGCAATAGGAATATTGTTATAGCCATATATTCTTGCTATTTCTTCATATAAGTCAACGTCTCTATTTATATCATTTCTATATGATGGAATAGAACATAAAAATTTTGAATCTTTAAAGTTTGATTTTATGGATAATTTTTCAAACAATTTCTCATATGCAATTTTATCCAAATTAATTCCTAAAAATTTATTGCATTTCTCGTAGAAAAATTCAATTAGACTCGTATCTTTATTTACATTTATTACATCAATATAATCTAAAGAAGCTTCTCCTCCAGCAATTTCAATTATCAATTTTGTAAATTTATCTAAAACATATATTGTATTTTCAAAATCAACTCCTCTTTCAAATCTTTTTGATGCTTCTTTAGCATAATCATATTTTTTAGAAGTTTTTCTTATACTTTTTTCATCAAATACTGCACTTTCTAATAGAATATTTGTTGTTTCGAAATTAACCTGACTTTCGTACCCACCTATAACTCCTGCTATTGCTACTGGACCTTTTAAATCAGATATAACAATATCCTCAGAGGTTAATTTATTGTCCTCTTTATTTAAACATAGTATTTGTTCATTCTGTTTTGCATTTCTCACAATTATACTTTTGCCATTTAACTTATCATAATCGAAAGCGTGAAGCGGTTGCCCTAAATCAAACATAATATAGTTTGCAATATCTACAACATTATTAATGCTTTTTTGTCCAATAGCTTCTAATTTGTCTTTAAGCCATTTAGGACTCTCTTTTACTTTAACATTTTTAATAACACGGCAAGAGTATCGTGAACATAAATTTTCACCATCAATTTTAACTTTGATTAATTTGCTTGAAGAAAATTTGCTTGATTGAAATTTAATCTTTTCAAAATTTATTTTTTTATTCTCTATAATTGCTAATTCTCTTGAAACACCTAAATGACTGAAACAATCTCCTCTGTTAGGTGTGATGTCAAAATCAAATATCGTATCTGATTCTAGGTTTAATGCATTACTTAATTGCTGTCCAATTTCGTATTTGGAATCTAAAATCATAATACCATCGTGACAATCACTTAATCCCAATTCCTTTTCTGAGCAAATCATACCATTCGATTCAACTTTACGTATTTTTGTCTTCTTAATTTCAAAATCACCAAATTTTGTTCCTACCGTAGCAACAGGTACTATGATATTTTCTTTAACGTTTGGAGCACCACAAACAATTTGTAATATTTTATCTCCAATATCAACCTCGCAAAGACTTAATCTATCAGCATTAGGATGCTTAATACAACTTACTATTTTACCAACAATAATTTTTTCATCTATAGTATTTATATTAGATGATGTACATTCTAAACCCAACTGTGTGAATGCATCTACAAGTTCAATGTCAGATTTATTTGAGGATATAAAATTTGATAGCCAATTTCTTGAAATTTTCATAATTAAAACTGCCTTAAAAATCTAATATCACCCTCATAGAGTAATCTGATATCAGTTATACCATATTTTAACATTGCTATTCTTTCAATACCTATACCAAAAGCATATCCAGTGAGATTAGAATCATATTTGACATTTTTAAAAACTTCGGGATCAACCATACCACAACCAAGAATTTCTAACCAGCCGGTTCCTTTTGTAATTCTGTAATCACTTTCAGAATTTAAACCCCAATAAATATCCATTTCCGCACTTGGCTCTGTAAATGGAAAATAACTTGGTCTAAATCTAACTTTAACATCTTTTCCAAAATATTCTTTTGAAAAATATTCCATAACACCTTTAAGGTCAGAAAAACTTACATTTTTATCAACGTACAATCCTTCAATTTGATGAAATAAACAATAACTTCTGACGCTAATATCTTCATTTCTATATACTCTTCCAGGAGAAATGATTTTAATTGGTGGTTCATTTTCTTCCATAAAGTGAATCTGACTTGCAGAAGTATGAGTTCTTAATAATTTATCATTTTTCAGATAGTATGTATCTTGCATGTCTCTCGCTGGATGATGTTTTGGAATATTTAATGCTTCAAAATTATAAAAATCGTCTTCAACTTCATTACCTGAAAATATTGAAAAACCAATATTTTTAAAAATATTAGATATGTCATCAATCACTTTTGTTATTGGATGAATATTACCTTCTGCAAAATAATCTCCTGGTAAAGATAAATCAATATTAGAACTTTCTTTACTAATTTGATTAGAATCTAAACTATTTAATTGATCTTGAATATCTTTTCTTAATGAATTAATTTTTTGACCTAATATGGGCTTATCCTTAGAATTAGCATCAGCTAATTCGGAGAAAAGTGTAGATAATATTCCTTTTCTACTTAAATATTTATTATGTAGATCATTAATTTTGTCTGAATCACCAATAGAAGAAGCTAATTCAGCTTTGAAATTTTTCTGAATTGAATCAATTTTCTTTAATAATGACATTTGAATTTATGATTTATTTACAGATTCAACTAATTTTGTAAACGCATCTGAATCATTTACAGCCATATAGGCTAAACTTTTTCTATTAATTTCAATATTATTTTTTGATAATAAAGATATAAACTTAGAATAACTTAAACCTCTATTTCTTACAGCAGCATTAATTCTAATTATCCATAATCTTCTAAAATCACGCTTTTTTTGTCTTCTATCTCTGTAAGCATACTGCAAGGCTCTTTGAACAGCATCTTTTGCAGTTCTGTAATTGGATTTTCGGGTACCAAAATAACCCTTCGCTTGTTTAATGATTTTCTTATGTTTTTTCCTTCTAGGAACTGAACTATTAGCTCTTGGCATACTACTCCCCTAATTTATCATTTTCTTATTTCTGCTACTCATAGCAGAACTAATTGTAGTGCTCTTACGGAGACGCCTCTTCCGATTCGAGCTTTTCCTTGTGTTTAAATGGCTTCCACCTGCTCTTGCATGCATCAACTTACCAGAACCAGTTTTTTTGAACCTTTTAGCAACACTTTTTCTTGTTTTCATTTTTGGCATCTTAATTTACTCCTTACTTAGGACTTAGAATTAAGGAAAGTCTTCTACCTTCCATGTTTGCTTGCTTATCTATTTCAGCAAAGTCATCTAAAATACTGACCACTCTGTTTAATGTATCTACGCCCATATCTTGTCTAGCCATTTCACGACCTCTATACATTACAGTTATTTTAACTTTATCTCCAGCTTCTAAAAATTTTTTTGCTCGAGATAATTTTGTCAATAAATCATGGTCACCTGTATTAGGTCTAACCCTAATCTCTTTAACATGAATTACATGTTGTTTCTTTTTATTTTTTTTCTCTAACTTCTGTTTTTCGTAAATGTATTTCCCATAGTCTAAAATTTTACATACGGGAGGATTAGTATTTGGTGATATTTCTACTAAATCTAAACCAACATTATCAGCCTTATTTAAAGCATCTTGTAAGGATACTACTCCCAACTGATCTCCCTCACTGCTTATTAATCGAACAGTCTCAGTTTTAATTTGCTCATTTATTCTTAAGCCTTTATTAGTTTTATTTATTTTTATATCTCCTTATTTAATATATATATACGAGCACCAATTTTAAGAAATTTATACTATATTACAAACTATAAATTAATTCGTTACAAAATTTAGTAGTCGATACCGGATTCGAACCAGTGACCTCTACGATGTCAACGTAGCGCTCTAACCAACTGAGCTAATCGACTAAATTAATTTTTTGGACTTATATAATTGCTATATTCATCATAATTTAAAATTAGTTCTTTAGCCTTTAGATATTCAGCATCATTATATAAACTAACTTTAATTTTTTCTTTTTCATTACCTAAAACTAGAGACATTTCTCTCAATAATGAATTTTCAATCCATTTTATATTATCTTTGTCAATATATTGTAAAACTTTAATCTCATTGAAGTAATCATCAATATTACTTGTTAAAAAAGATAAATATTCTAAATCAGTATTTTGTAATTTGGTTTTAGAAACAATTTGACCCAATTCATTAATATTATATTCACCTGTATTCAAACTATGACTTGAAGGAGATATTAATTTTATAGTTTTCCCAGATCCATTTTTTAATCTAAGCCAACCATAAGCGTCGACAATTATATATGATTCATCAGCTTGATATTTAAATTTATTTTGTTTGCTATCAACAGTTGTCCCATATTCGCTATATAAACTATTTTTTAGGTCAGTTAACTCATTTTCACCAGGAAGAATATAATCGATTTCGTAATTTTGAACATATTCAATAAAATCTTTCAATATTTTTTTCGAAATTTTAATTGGCAATTTCATATTGTTTTTAAACGTATACTCTGACGCAAACTTAAGGAATAATCTTTCTCTATAAAGTGACTGTACAATTGGGGGGATTTTCTTCTTTTCAATTTCAATATCTGGATAAATACCACCACCACCTTTTACTGTTCTACCATTTTTAGTATAAAAAGTTGAATCTCTATCCTCTAAGCCATCAGTTAACACATCATTGTCTAGGTAATCTTTTTTTTGAATTAATCTTCCAGAAGGTGTGTAATATTTGGATGTAGTAACTTTCAAACTTATAGAATCATTTACATTAAATATTCTTTGAACCAAACCTTTTCCAAATGATGGAGTTCCTATTACTAACGCTAAATCTAGATCTTGCAAAGTTCCAGATACAATTTCAGAAGCAGAAGCAGACCTATTATCAATTAAAACTGTCATAGGAAAATTTTTTGGTATCTTAGTTGAAAATTTTGCATTGAAATTTCTATTTGCCTTTTCAATGCGGCCTCTTGTTTTAAGTAAATTTTCTCCCTTAGGAACTAGTTGATCTAAAATATTTAATGCATTACTTAATAAACCACCTGTATTACCTCTTAAATCAATGATTAATCCTTTAGTATTTGGGTTTTTTAATATCTGAGTTAAACCTTTTCTAAAATCTTTAGCCGTATTTTTTGAAAACTTCTTTATTCTTATGTAAGCAACACCATCTTTATTTACCTCCCAAAAAGGAACATCTTTTACAATGATATTTGATCTAACTAATTCAAATGTCATTTCTTTTTGATTTGACGGCCTTCTAATCTTTAAAATTAATTTTGAATCTAGTTCGCCTCTAATTAATTCTGATGATTCAGATGATGTTAAACCTATTGTTGAGATAGTATCAATCATTAATATTTGGTCACCAGATTGAATACCTTCTGTGTAGGAAGGACTATCTTCATAAGGCATTAAAACTGTTAAAGTATCTTGAATTAAACCAATCTGCATTCCAATACCGCCATATTTACCTTTTGTCATAATTTCTAATCTGTCTTTACTAGAACCAACATATAACTTTGTATAAGGATCAACTTCTTTAAACATACCATCAAAACTTAATTTTATTAATTCTGTTTTATCAAGTGTATCAACGTAATTTTTTGTAAATGTTTCAAATATTTTTTGGTATAAATCAAAATATTCATCTAAATCATTTTCAGTTGGTATTAGAATACCTAGAAATAAAATTATAATAAAAAAACTTTTACATGATGTTTTAATCATTTTAAATACCTTTTGCTAAATTGCTCCCAAATGGATTCTTCTATGTCAGAAATACTATCATTCGCATCTATTATAACATATCTATTTTTGTCTAATAATGCTAACTCTAAAAAACCTTCTTTAACTTTATTAAGAAACTCTAAACCTGAACTTTCCATTCTATCTTTAGAGTTTAACCTACTTAAACTTAAATCAATATCACAATCAAGTAAAAAAGTTGTTGAAGGTATGTAATTTTGCAAAATCTCTTCTGTAATTTTTTTTACTAAATCGATATTAATTCCTCGACCATAGGATTGATAAGCTAGAGTGCTATCAAAAAATCTATCACATACAATGAATGATTTACCTTTTTCAACAGAAGGTATAATCTTTTTATTAATTAAGTCAGACCTAGCAGAAAGAAATAGTAAAGTTTCAGTAATACTTGAAATATCATTATCATTATTTAGTAAAATTTCTCGTATTCGTTCTGACAAACTTGTTCCACCAGGCTCTCTATATAATTGATAATCAAAATTTGATTTTTTAAGTTTTTCTAAAAATAAATTAATTTGCGTAGTTTTTCCAACGCCATCAACACCTTCAAAAGAAATAAATTTATTTTTCATCATAATGTATATCCTTCTTTAGCAATAATAATAACAAATTCACCTTTTGGATTCTTCAAAGAAAAAAAATCAATAGATTCTTGAACTAAACCAATAAAACTTTCTTCATAAACTTTAGTCATTTCTCTATGTATACTCACAACTCTTTGCGAACCTAAATAATCTCTTATATCTGCTAATGTTTTAATTATTCTCTTAGGTGATTCAAATATAATAACTGAACAAGGAATTGATTTTAAAAATTCAAATTTTGTTTTTCTTCCTTTCTTTTTTGGAAGAAAACCTTCAAAATAAAAAGAGTCAGAAGGTAAACCACTAATAGATAGTGCGGATATTAATGAACTGGCACCTGGAACAGTAAAAACATTAACTTTATTTTTCCTGCAATGGTTAACTAGTAAATATCCAGGATCACTTATACATGGTGTTCCTGCATCAGAAACAAGAGCAACATCATTACCTTTTTTTAAAATCTTATGAATTTTATCAATTTGTTTTTTTTCATTAAAATTATTGTATACAATAAGTTTATTTTCAATATCAAATTTATTTAAAAATTTTTTAGTAACTCTAGTGTCCTCAACTGCTATAAAATCTACATTTTCAAGAATTATTTTTGATCTAATAGTTGTGTCATCGAGATTCCCAATAGGAGTTGCGACAATATATAAATTACCATTCACTATTTTAAAATATTTTTAATAGACTTTTCTAAAGAATCAATAGCAAAATCAATTTCTTGTTCGCTTACAGTTAAATGAGGTCTAAACCTTATACTTTTAATACCACAGCCCAAGATTATTAAATTATTTTTATATGCCTCTTGAGTTAGCAAATCTCTTTCATCTGAAGATGGTAAATCAAACGAGCAAAATAATCCAGATCCTCTAGAATTAATAACAAATGCGGGAAATTGATCCTCTAATTTATGTAATTTTTTAAGTAAATAATTACCCATCTTTGCAGCGTTCTCTAATAAGTCAAACTCTTCAATTGTTTCTAGAATTATTTTAAATCTAATCATATCTGTTAAATTGCCGCCAAAAGTAGAATTTATTCTACTAGATCTCTTAAAAACATTATTTTTAACTTCAAGAACTCTATCTCCTGCAAGAATTCCACATACTTGTGATTTTTTTCCAAAAGATATAATATCTGGTAGAGGAGCTTTTTCAATAGTTTTATCGCATGGACATAACGATGGTGTAAAATGTTGATGTGCCCACATTTTACCTGTAATTCCAACTCCAGTTTGAACTTCATCATAGATTAATAAAAATTCATGTTCATCTGCAAGTGATCTTAATTTTTCAAAAAATCGGCATCTAAAATGATTGTCGCCTCCTTCACCTTGAATTGGCTCAATAATTAATCCAGCTATATCATTTGGGTTAGATTTAATAGCTTCAATAATCTGTGATATTGCTAATTCCTCTTTTTTCTTGACATCATTTAATATCTCTGAATTTGTAGGAAAACTCAAATAAGGATTTTCAATTCTTGGCCAATCAAACTTTGGAAAATATTTTGTTTTGATTGGATCAGTATTAGTTAAAGAAAGCGTATAACCAGTTCTTCCATGAAATGCTTCTTTAAAATGAATAATTTGGTTTCCTTTATTAGTTATTCCTTTTTCTAAATTCTTTCTATATTTCCAATCAAATGCAACTTTAAGTGCATTTTCTACGGCTAATCCACCTCCTTCAATAAAAAAAGTATTTTTTAAATACGCTGGGATAGCAATTTTATCAAATACATTTAAAAAATCAGCGTATTCAGTTGTATAAATATCTGATAATGTTGGCTTAAATAAAGATACATTTGCAAGCAAATCTTTGTTTTTCAGTATGTTTTGGTGATTGTATCCAATACATCCAGAAGCATACATTGAAAACATATCTAAAAATTTTTCACCATTTCTTTTATCAACAATCCATGAATCATGACTTTCTTTTAAATCTAATATTGGTTCAAATCCATCTGCTAAAATATTTCTATCTAATAATTCTCTAACTTCTGTTGCTTTAATTGTCATTTTTATTCCTTATAAATCAAATTTAATACCCTGTGCTAAAGGTAATTCTTTACTCCAGTTAATTGTATTNGTTTGCCTTCTCATATATGCTTTCCATGCATCTGAACCAGATTCTCTACCTCCACCAGTTTCTTTTTCACCACCAAATGCACCTCCAATTTCTGCTCCAGATGTCCCTATATTAACATTAGCAATTCCACAATCACTTCCTTTATGAGATAAAAATGTTTCCGAGTTTATGATGCTATTTGTAAAAATTGATGATGATAGTCCCTGAGGTACTGAATTATGTAACTCAATAGCCTCATCTATGGTATCATATTTCATTACATATAAAATAGGTGCAAAAGTTTCATCTTGAACTATTTGATAGTAATTTTCTGCTTTGACTATAGTTGGTTCAACAAAGCAGCCCAAACCATCAATAGGCTTACCTCCAAATAAAATTTCTCCACCTTCATTTTTAACTTTTACTAATGCATTTTCAAAATCATTAATGGCACCTTTATCAATCAAAGGACCCATTAAAGTATCAGATTTAAGTGGATCTCCGATTCTGACTTGTTTGTAAGCATTTTTAAGTTGATCAATTAATTTATCAAAAATTGAGGAATGTGCAATTATTCTTCTAGTAGATGTACATCTTTGACCTGCTGTCCCCACAGAACCAAAAACTATTCCAGGTACTACTAAATCCATATTAGCTGTTTCATCAACAATAATTGCATTATTACCCCCCAATTCAAGTATTGTTTTACCTAATCTAGCACCTACTGCCTTAGCGACTTTCTTACCCATAGCAGTTGAACCTGTGGCTGATATTAATGGAACTCTTTTATCATTGATAAATTTTTCTCCAATTACTGAACCTCTTCCAATAATTAAGTTAAAAATCCCTTTGTAGCCATTTCTAGTTAAAACTTCATTACATATATTTTGAACAGCAACTGCACAAAGAGGAGTTTTAGATGAAGGTTTCCAAATACTTATATTTCCACATATTGCGGCTATAAAGGCATTCCATGCCCAAACTGCTACTGGAAAATTAAATGCAGAAATAATACCAACATTTCCAATTGGATGCCATTGTTCATACATTCTGTGCTCTGGCCTTTCTGAATGCATAGTAAGTCCGTATAATTGTCTTGATAAACCTACCGCAAAATCAGCTATATCTATCATTTCTTGAACTTCACCATCGCCTTCAGCTTTAATTTTTCCCATTTCTAAAGATACTAAACTTCCCAATTCGTCTTTCTTACTTCTTAATTCATTTGCCATTTCAAGTATTAGTTGTCCTCTAATAGGTGCAGGCACCATTCTCCATTCTTTAAAAACTTCGTTTGATTTGTTAATAATATCTTCATAATCTTTTTCATCACAAAGTTGTACTTTACCAAGCAATTCTCCATTTGTTGGATTGTAACTTTCTATATAATTACTAGAACCATTGTCAATCCAANTCTCACCTCCAAAACATGATCCCATACTGATTTCGTTTATACCTAAATTTTTTAATATTTCATTCATTTTATTATTTATCCTTTATAATCTTCTGTATTATCTTTTTGTTTAAGTGACCATATTAGCAGTGAAATGATCATAAATGTAAAAATTACTGGAGTTGCATAGTTATAATCTTCAACGGAGTAGTTAATTAAGTCCTCGAAACGTCCAATTAATAAAGATATTCTTCCCATAACAGCAAAACCAAATGAAGCACCAAACTTAATCATAAGAAAGTAAATTCCAATTTTACTAACTTTTCCAATAACACCTTTATGTTCTTTTGAAAAGAAAAAATATACCAGTCCAGATATTACACCAACTAAAATTAAAATATGATTAAATATATCAAAACCACTTTTACTAAAATCAATAGCTGAATTTTGAATTTGCATTAAAATATTAGAATTAATAAATACATAAATTTTTAAACCTGCAGCCATTCCAACAATGTAACCAATTGATATTCTTGCTAACCAACTCAAAGATGGTATGAGTCGTAATAACATAAAAATACCAAGTATTAATGGGATAACATATATGATGTTAAAATCAAAACCTGCTTGAACATAATTTGGAAATAATCTTCCAAATAAATTAGGCCAAACTTGATCCCACCATGTTAAAGCAAATATATATCCAGCTGAAACTCCTACAAATATATGTTCTGAAGCCTTATAAAATGGATTATCACCATACAAATAACTNAAAATACTTAGTGTCATAAGTACTAAAAACCATATTCCGATTATTTCAAAATTAAATACCATTTAGTTTTCTTTTCTACTGAAGTAGTATGCTATATTTCCTATTATAATAAATAATACCATCAAAAGATGAGCTATTGATTGGGCTGACATTCTTGCATAAGCCTTACCTTTTATGATATCTTTTTCTGAATTAATATATTTATTATTGTTATTTTGCTCTTTTACCATAAAATCATAAACCATTTTTTCATATTCAGCTGCACCAGGCATTCCTGCTAAAATACCTTTTAACTGACCAGATTCAACATATGGAATTGCATCAGTAACCATTATTGAGGTACAGCCAGAAGATAGAGGTACTTTTTTTGGATCACATGCATATTGAACCCATTCAGCATTTCCTGGAACACCTGCTGAAAAATCAAATACAAAATCAAAATCTTTGACATCATATATTCCTTCCATAATTGGAAGATCATTAATTGATATACCATTTTTATCTTGTTGATAAATATCTCTAAAGTTATCAGCTATTCCTTTGATAACAACAAAACCACCTACTTTATAATCAAACATAACAAAATCAATTCCATCTTTAATATCAAATAATTGCGACTCTTTTACTGCAGATATGGCTTGTTCAGCCATTATTGGTGATTCAGGCCATAACGAAACAATGTAAACCTTTATACCCTTTGTAAATAAGTGATTTAGTAAACCTACAGCCATTGGATGAACCTCAGGCTTAGTACTTGCACCATATGCAAAAGAAATTAATACCCTGTCTCCATCATTTAGTTCGCTTATTGAATCATAAACAATTTTTGTATTGCGATCTTGTCCCAATGGCAAATCAACTAAATTAGGATTTATTAAAGGTATCAAAACAGAAAGACCAATTAATAAAAAAATGATTCTTCTATCTAAATTTCCTAATTTTAAAATATAATTTTTCATTTAATCTCCAAGTATTGACCTTTCTCTTCCAGTCATAATTCTATAAGATTGCGCAACAATTCCCANAGCAATTCCAATCATTATAGCTCTTGAACCAGCAGTTGCTGGAACAGCCATAATCCATTCTTGAATTGCAGGTATTGAAAGTATTGCGGGAGTTTTTTGAGACCAATCAAAAAATAATCCTAAAATTATAAGTAAGATATTAGAAAAAACATAGGACAGGAAAAAAACTTTCCTATTTAAAATTTTAGATGCAATTATGGCAAAAAATATAGATGTAAACATAATTGTTACTACCCACCATGGAATTAATGCCCCTATTGGAACTCGGCCAAGCATTAATAAAACTCCAGAAATTAATAATAGTGTAGCTTCAAAATTTCTAATTCTAAATGCTCTATAAGAAGCTGAGGCAACAAAAAATGCTAAAAGAGCAAACATTGTTGATGCTAGTGGTAAATATATATAATTATACATCCAGTAAAATGCAGATTTATCATCTTTTAGGTGTGGACCCATATCAACTTCTGATCCATTATAGATAAATCCAAAAATTATCATTATTATAAATCCAACTAATGTAAAAATACTATATTGCCAATTTTCTTTTTTATAAGCAATTTTTTGTAGATGTAATTGAAGCAGGTTTAAACAACCAAGAAATGCAGCAAAACCAGCAATAATCATATAAAAATTAGTTGCATCTTTATCTGTAAAATTTCTTAATGTAGTCCAATTAATAAAATAACCTGACAATGCAATGAATCCCATTGCAGACATCACAACAATTGCTAATTGCCTTTTAAAAAAATTCATTATTTCAACCCATCCATAATGTTAATCTTGAAAATATTTGATATATCAATTGATAAAAGATTTAAATAGTTGAAAATTGAAACCATCACCACAAACAAAATAAAAATCATACAAAATAATTTTACATAATCTTGACCCTTAATACTACCAATCATTTCTGGACTACCTGATAAATATGCACTTGCTGCATAGAATTCTTCTCCAATTAAAACATAATCACATGCAGTTACAAAAAAAGGTATCTGCGAAGATGATCCAGTACCTGCTATTTGTATAGCTCCAATTGAACTACCTGTTTCAGCTAGCAGTAATGATTCAGCATAAAATTTACCTTGATAGAAAACTGCTGCTGGCTTTTCTCTAAGCATAATTCCATTTACACCAGCTGCATATGCAAACTGATCATCAGTAACGTAATGAACCATAGAATCATTATACAAATCGGGCCTACCCTTTTTTAAATAAGATTCTTTACATGATTCTCTTGCAGCCTCCATAACAATTGGCACACAACATGGAACGTGTAAATCTGCTTCATATTCTGCTGTCATACCGGCTATATGACCTAGAATTATAACACCTGAAATCGTATCTATTTCATCAAGACCTGATATACCTGGTACATACAAAACAGAATTACCCATTTCAGTTGCTCTTCCTACCGCCTCTTCCATAGCCTGCATAGCAGAAATAGGTCTCATGTAAATATCATCGCCATTTTTTGCTTTACGAATGAAAAATTCAATTATTATACAAGAAAATAATATAGTAAAAAATGATAATTCATTTCCTAAAACAAAAAAATTATGCAAAAAATTAAATGCATAAAATAACAATAATAAAAAAGGTAATATAAAAATTTGATCTATTTTAAATTTGCTAACCATTTATCTTTTAATACTTAAATTAAGTTCTTCTATTTGTATTATTAAATATTCAATATTTCTTTTTCGTTCTAACAAATCTACTAAATTGTAATATTTTTTATCGCTAACGAAAAAAGTAAGAATTGGTCCTAAAAATATCAGAGTTTGTCCTGCTATAAAGGAAATATATTTAGTACTTTCAAATAAAAAAATAGCAGGAACTGCTAAACCCTTTTCAACTATTTTTTTTGCAAAATATTTTAGTATCTTTTTATCTTCAATATTCATAGCCATATTATAAGTTAATTAATTCGATAAAATAACTTCTAAATTTGCTCTTGGTATAATTTCTATACTTCCATCTTTAAATTTAACTTCAGCTACTCTTACTTTTGTTTCAGATTTCATTTCAACTAGTTCATAAGGCAATTTAGTAATAACACCTAATCTACCAAAAAATGGTTCTCTAATTACTCTGACATTTGAACCTTCTGATATTACCAAATCTTTTTCTTTAAAATCTATACTAGATTCATTTTTTTCAGATTCTATAAAAATTTCAGGACGTAAAACTCCTGCTCTAATTTGGGTTGCTCCGTTTATTGAGGCGATTTTATTTTGATTTTCTTTTAATAAATCAAAAGTTTTCTTTGCCATATTAACTTCACCAAAGCCCTCTGTTAAAATTAATGTTGTTGTGTTTTCTGTTCCAGTTATTGCTACTCCAAGTGAATATCCTAAAATTTTTGAAATTGTATTATAATCAACTCCACCACAAACTATTCCGCTCACCTTCATCTCTTTAGCTTTTAAATAAATTTTATGATCAATATAAGAACCACAAATAATTATTTTACCTTTTAAATTTTCATTTATGATTGATTCATTAATTTTTTCAGATTCAGAATTTACTAAACATTTTATCTCACCTTTTTTCTCACCTCCTATTCCGATAATTCCCTGTATAAAAGTACCGATTGTATTAATTAGTACTCCTTCTTTATTGTAAATTTCTTCAACTACACCAGGTATATAAGCATCAACATTTATAGGAAGTGGTTTTTCTGAAATAACTATTTGTCCAGTTACTTTAGATATGTTCATGATTTGACCGTCGATTGGCGATTTTACTTCACTTTTAAAAAAACCAAATAAACCATTATTTTGTGCTATAGTTTGATTTTTTGAAACAAAATCATTTTCATTAATTAAAACATATTCATGAACTTGTTTGGGGTCTATGTTTAATTCATTTGAAAGATTTATCATATGAACATTTCCTGGAATTTCAGTTGAAGCAACTACCTTATCAGAATCAACTACATCTTTAACTTCAACATGTACTTTACCTTTTAAAGGTAATAATCTTTCTTTTTTTACCTTTGTATTTTTAAGTACTTTTAGCCCTGGAGTATATGATTTAGACATGTTTATTCCTCATTAAATTCATTTGTATCTATTGACCATTTAATGATTTGATCAATCCTATTTAAATCATCACTATGAAAACTTAATTCTCTTCCTCTTCCATCTAAAATAATTCCAACTTCACCACCATTTATTGAACCTTCGAAAAGTTGACCTTTACCAAAACCTAAATCCACATTTTTATCTAATTCAATTTTACAATCATAATTACCCATGGGTGCGTCTAATAACTTAATTTCACCAAATTTTAGTTCACCTTCGTAAATATTTTCATTAACAATTATTTTGTAACTTAATAATTTTTTGTTAAAATCAAATTCACCTAAAGGTGCAATACATGTACCTAATTTTATTAAACAATCTTTATGAAAAACTTCAACTGCTGCTTTTTCATGAAAAGTAGACAAAACACCTAACTGAGGCATCATAAAAATTGAATCTACAGCTATTTCAGTGAAGCCAATTGGTAAAAATGAATCAATAATCATTCTCATCGCTTGAGATCTTCTAGGTGCATGGGATAAAACTCCTCCTGAACCAACAATTAAATTCAATTTGAGCATATCTACAATTGTTTCGCCAGACATCTTTTGATCGAATGTGTCAGATATTGTTCTCTCTTGTTGAATTCCTTTTAAAGACACAGCAAAATCTTTATGTTGAATAAATGATAATCTAAGAGCCTCTCTAGCCAANGCCTGTTCAATTTTTAAATCTTCTAAAGTCTGAGGTATTGTAGTTGGTCTAATCATCTTATTAGCAATTCTATTTGTTAAATTATCTGAATCTATTTTAAAAGGTACCCATTTTGATACATTTGAAACTCCTGCTTCAGATAAAACATTACAAATAGAGTAACTCATACCCAAATTAGCGCTTACTGTTCGATTAAATTCACCGTTAAAAACAGAAAAAACATCTGTTGTTGCGCCACCAATATCAACACCAACTACAGATATATTTTCAACCTCAGCAATTTTTTTAATCATTTCACCAACAGCACCAGGTGTTGGCATAATAGGATGATCAGTCCATTTCATCAATTTATTATATCCAGGAGCCTGTGCCATAACATGTTCCATAAATAAATCATGAATTTTATCTCTACTTGGCTTTAAATTTTCTTTTTCTAATGTTGGTCGAATATTTGGAACCATTATAAGATCAGTTGAATCGCTAAGTGTTTCTTTAATATTGTTTTGAGCTTCTTTGTTGCCTGCATAAATAATTGGCAACTTATAATCCATGCCCAATCTGGGTTTAGGATTGGCAGTTTTTATAATCTCTGCTAACTCTACCACATGGGAAATAGTACCACCATCTACACCTCCTGATAATAAAACCATATCAGGACGAAGTTCACGAATTCTTTTAACTTTTTGATGATACAACCTTTTGTCATTTGATGCTAAGATATCCATAACTATAGCGCCTGCACCAAGTGCTGCTCTTTGAGCGCTCTCTCCTGTCATATTTTTAACAACTCCACCAACCATCATTTGAAGACCTCCACCAGCAGAACTTGTTGAAATATAAACATCCACACCTTCATCATTAATTGAAGGTGTAATGATTTTTTCTTGATTTAAAATATGTCTACCAGATAATTCTTCCAACTCCATAATTGAATTCAAAACACCTCTCGTTACATCTTCAAAAGGTGCCTCAACAGTTGTTGGTGCTTCTCCTCTATAAGTAAGCCTATATTCATTATCAATATACTCAATTAATATTGCTTTGGTCGTTGTAGATCCACAATCTGTTGCTAATATAACCTTAATATTTTTCTTATCCATAATAACCAGTACACAATAAATAAAAATATGTTGCAAAACTTACTGCAAACATTGAATCAAATCTATCCAGAAAACCACCATGACCTAACAATATGTGACTCGAATCTTTTACATTTAATTGTCTTTTAAAATAAGATTCAAAAAAATCTCCAAATTGACTAAATAAGCCAGTAATTAATCCTAAGAAAACAATATTAGTACTTGTAAAGTTATTTGGCCAAATACTTTTATCTAAATATTTGAATATTAACAAAAGATAAAGTATTGAAAAAAACAACCCAGAAAAACTACCAAGCCATGTTTTTTTTGCACTAACACTGGGTAATATTTTTCTTTTACCAAAATTTTTACCCATAACATATGCTGCAGAATCAGTAATCCATACAGATGAAAAAAGTATTAAAATAAAGAATTTTGAAATGTTATTTGATTCGAAAAGTGGAATAAATAATACTATTGATGATATCCATATAAATCCACCAATTAATTTTAAATATGTAAGTTTAGATTTGCTTATTATCAAAGTTGTAAATTCATAAAATGAAAATGCGACTATAGAAAATATTAAGATATAAAAAGTATAAATATTATACAATATTGAAAACACAATTAGTGGTGCTCCAATAATATTAACTAAACTTCTATTTTTTTTATCAATCTTCATTTGCTTTTGTAATATTTATTATCACCCCATTTTAATACTTCAATTTTTACATTGGCAGTTCCTTGTTCAAAAAAACCCAATTTCTTTGCCGCACCTGATGAACAATCTAAGACTCTACCTTTTATGTAAGGACCTCTATCATTTATTTTCATTTTGACTGATGGTCTAGTTATACGATCTAAATTAGTTACTTTTACCCAAGAATTTAGTGGCAAAGTTTTATGTGCTGCGCTTAGACCATGTTGATCAAATATTTCTCCATTAGCTGTAAGTTGACCATCAAATCCGTCATTATGTCCATAATGTGATGCTACTCCATAAATAATATTATCTGATGTATACCTGGGAGAAGGAGCACAACTTAATAGTATTAAAACTGAAATATATATCAAATTTTTAATCATTTATAATTACCTGTTAAGTCCGAAATATCTTTAATCTTATTTTCGTTCATAAATTTTAACAATTGATCATAGAATTTACATATTAATGAAGGGTCTCTATAATTTACAGTACCAATTTGAACCATTGTTGAACCCACTCTGAAAAATTCTGCTATATCACTCGCTTTAGATATTCCTCCCATGCCAATGATTGGAATTTTAATAGTATTATAAATTTTAAAAATTTTTGCTAGAGCTACTGGCTTTATAGCTGGACCTGATAATCCGCCAAATTTTGTACTTAGTAAAAATTTACCTGTTATTGGATTAATTGCCAAGCCTTGAAGTGTGTTTACTGCACTTATAGCATCAGCACCAGCATTTTCAGCACTTAAAGCAATATTTTCGATGTCTGTGACATTTGGGCTAAGTTTAATAATTAAAAGTTTTTTTGTAATTTTTCTTATTTGAGTTGTTAAATCATATATTATATCTTTACTGATACCAAATTCCATTCCACCTGATTTGACATTAGGACAAGACACATTAATTTCGTATCCAATATGGTTTCCATTTTCAGTTTCAATAGTTTTTAGAACAGATATATAGTCACTAATCGTTGAGCCAGCAATACTTACAATAAACTTAGTATTAATATTATTAAGTTTTGGCAATTTTTGTTTGCAAAATTCATCTACACCTACATTAGCTAAACCTATAGAATTTAACATTCCTGATGAGGCTTCATGAATTCTTGGATGAGGATTACCCTCTCTTTTTTCTAAAGTTATTGATTTAGTTATTACGCATCCAATTTTATTTAAATCTAAAATATTTGAAGCTTCATCACCATACCCAAATGTACCACTTGCAGCAATGATTGGTGATGTAAATTCTATATCTTTTATTTTAACTTTTAACATAATTATAATTCAATATCTTTGTCAATCATTTGACACCAACTTAAAAAATTCCATAAATCTTTTATAAACAAAAATGGATGCAATAATGCAAATTTCCAACCATTTGGATAGGCTGTTGTTAATCTCCACATAATATAGTTTTTGGGCCATTTTCTCATAGACCATATCACATTAATTTTTGATTTAGTTATTTTTTTCATCATCAACTTTTATATTAATATCAACAGGGATACCCATTTGAATATCTCTCATTATTGGTATGTTATTTTTAATGCCATTAATATCTGGTTCATTATTATTTTCGATAATTAAACTATCATTATCACTTTTAAAATGAAGATTTTGTGATAAGTAATTTAATAAATTATTATATTTAGATAAATCATCTTTATACATACTATTATTATCAATAATCATGATATAATAATCATTAAATTTTTGAGATTTTTGAATGTGAGGATTGAACCTTGTATTCAATGAATCTTTTGTAAAATCATTTGTTGCTAATCTTTTCTTGAGGTCAGAGTATTTATCAAAAAATGCAGAGGAATCATTTATTTGTATAAAATCTAAATATAACTTAGTATTCTCAAAATTCTTAATATACCAAAAAGAAGTTTCTGCTAAATCTATTAAAATTGAATCTATTTGATATCTATTAAATTTTTCAGGTGACCAATTACTTATTTTTAAGGAATCTTGAATTTCAATAAAATTTATCATATTTAAATTATTAATGTAATCGCTCAATATTTGGTTAAGTTGTGATGAAAATTTTATTTTTTTCGATTCACTAAAATATTTTTTCGCTGAATCCAAATTTGATTTTTCTAATAAATGTTTATATCCGATTTTATAATTTTCAACTTGATTTAACGAATCAATTTTATCACTTATTGATTCTTCAATTAATAATAATTTATTTTTTAAAACGCTCTTAAATGAATCATCATTTGTGTATTCATAACTCTTTAAAAAATACTCTATACCTAATTTTGGTTCATATAAATGATTTTCATATATATTGCCTAAACTATAATATGAAAGATAATCATTATAATTTTGAGCCGTATTTTTAAATAAATTAACAGCTGCATTTTTGTCATATTCAAATAAATTCCAAGCCGAATCTCTTAAAAAACTTAATGTGTCTAATGATTGATTGATTTTTAAAGATGATNAATNATTATTTTCTAATTGATTGATAATTTGATTAGATCTAGCAATGTATTTAGATTCAGGAAATAATTTAACTAATTCTTTATGTTTTTTTATTGCTAATTCAGTTTGATTAAAATCAAAATATAGTTTTTCACCTATTATAAACAGAAGTGAATCTTTTTCAATCTTTTTGTTTATAAAATCATTTGAAGAATTTAGTTTGTCGTTTCCTTTTTCATTATTTTCAATTTCATCATAATCAGATTCATACTCATTAATAATTCTATTGTAAGATTTTATTTCGTTTAAATATTCTTTTGTCAATTTTGAATAATCAGATGTCCTCATAGTTTCTAAAACTAAATCAAAATATTCCTGAGATAATTCTAAATCAAACTCTTTAAAAAGAGAAATATATCCAAGCCAATAGTAAGACTCGCATTTTCTTTGCTTTTGAATTGAATTATTTATAATATTATTAAATAAATTTTTAGCCTCTTCATAATCCTGATTAAGCATATATATGATTGCTAATTCACTTTTAAATTCATCTCTTAATTTTTCGGTTTCAAAAGCACCTGAATTTATTTTTTCTNCAATTTTAAGTATTAAACTTTCATAATCTCTCATTTTTTTCTTNACATCAATCCACCTTCTTAATATATCNTTTTTATNNACACTTGTTTTTGAAAATAANTCGAGTTTTTCTAAATATAATGCGGCATAATCATACATTTTTTCANTTTCTGATATATATGAAAGTTTTGAATAAATCATATTTTTTTNAGANNTAAGATTTGTAAAATCTAAAGCTTTTTCAAACTGCTTAAATGCACTTATGAATTGTTTTTCACTTATATAAAAATCACCNTTAATATTATGTAAAAGNAAAAATAATCTTTTATCTTNTTTAGGATNTAATTCTTTTTCAATTAAAAAAAGATTATCTAAAACAGTATTNGTTAAATTTAATTTTAAATTTGTNTACTCTAACCATAATTTNGATTCATTTAAATATTCGCTATTAGGATACTTTTCAATTAATTCATTAAANTATTTTTCAGCTTTAAAATATTCAGATAATGTAAAATATGATCTACCCATATAGTANACTGCATCATCNACATATTTACTATCAGAATATTCATTTAAAACAATATTACTACTGATGATAGATTCNTTCAGTAATTTTTTTGCAGTATTNGGAATGTCATTACTATCNTAACTATAAGNNGAGTTGTCAATTATTTCATTGGCNTGTTTAAATGAATTCTCTGCATTNTAAAATGTATTAAAGTAAACGCAAGACATTAAACTAAAACAAACCAATCCAAGTGTAAAAAATTTAATGCTATTCATNCATATAATATAGATACATGTAAAATTTTATTGTTATTATTTATTATAATTTTTTNGATNNNTAAAANACTATNTTNATTTATCAACTGAACTTATNTTGTATACATTATAATCAGATCCAACAGCGCTTANATCTAAAATATCATCCATAACTATTGATGCTTTATTGTTTAAACCTAAATCTATCAAAACAATTTTTCCNTTGTTCATAGTTATTTTAATTTCATGATTAGTTAAAGATTCTATNGATACAATATAACTTAANTTTANCATNTANGATTTTTCTTGAGGNTCACCNTTTAAACCAATTAANGTNTAAGTGAATTTTATATATGGTGAATTTGACTTTGACATAGTNTAAAAATTTAGTTTTTTATTAATATAAAAAACAATTAAAAAAAATAAANCCNCCAATAAATGGAGGCTTTATTTTGGTACCGAGGGCCGGAATCGAACCGGCACGAACATGTAATGTTCGAGGGATTTTAAGTCCCTTGTGTCTACCAGTTTCACCNCCTCGGCATTGAGGCGTCGACCAGATTCGAACTGGTGAATAACAGTTTTGCAGACTGCTCCCTTAGCCACTTGGGTACGACGCCAAAAAAAGGCCCCTCTTAATAAGAGAGGCCTTTGAGCGAAAGAACGGATTCGAACCGTCGACCCTCACGTTGGCAACGTGATGCTCTACCAGCTGAGCTACTTTCGCAAAATTATCTAAAAAACAAAGCTGTATATTTTAATATAATAAAACATAAAAAACACAATAATTTTTAATAGGCTTTAAAGCTAATGATTATGTCCATGATGAGGGTGCCCTGGAGCTCGTCCTCTATGATCATTCATCTCTGGACCTTTTGGTATTTTTGCCATTCCTTCATCAACAATAAATAGAATATCAGCTTTACTATCAACTTTTGTATCTAATGCAACCTTTTTTGTACTTATTGTATTTTTTGCATTATTTATTTTTGAATTTGAAGCCCTAACTATATCTCTATGATTATTAATTGTATCTAATATTTTTGGCTTATCTTTGTACATTTCATCAAGATTCCCATTAGGGTCACCTAATTTTTTATTTTTGAGGTGCTTTTCAGATTGCTTGATTTTTTTTTGCAATAAATCAATATCAATTAAATCTGCGCGAATATCAGACAATACGATATTGATTTTATTTAAATACTTACCCTTATTGCCTGCTTCATATAAAGGAACCCCATTGCCGCCATTTTCAGAAGCTCTGCTCGATCCACCACTTCTTAAAATAAGATCAAAACCAATACCGCTTTTTCTTAATCTATCCATATCTGGCTTAGTCCCATTAAATAAAACAATTACAAAATCAGCTTCACTAGATATAGTGTTGTAGACTTCTTTAATTTCTGATACAGGCTCTCTTATTAAAATAGAATCTTTTTGGAAAGAAGAAGCCGCACCAATATAAGCAACCTTAAATCCATCATAATTTTCAATTTTATATGGATCAAAAAGCCTTTTTCTATTACCTCCATCATATAAATTACATGATATATAGCTAAAATTAGATTGCGATTCTAACTTCTTTAGATATTTAAGACCTAGTGCAAAGTCCCGTGATCCCGGGGTAAATGCATTATAATTCATTTTATTATTACAATTAACAATTATTTCAGATTTAATCTTTGCTGCTTCAATATTATCTTTTTCAAAATCCAAATCAGACTTATGAAAAAATAAATCACCTGAGTCAACAACTATAAGAGGATTATCATTTAAACGTTCTTCATCAATCACACTCGCTTTTCGGGCAAGACCGCCCAAGGGATTTTTAGGTCAGCCACAGGGTTCGGTTTCACCCCAAACACTTGATGAGTGTAATATCGTGAAGTCAATAGGTAGGCTATAACTCTTATTGCAACCTGCCAAAATTATGACTGATATATATATTAATCTTAATACCATTCTATATATTAATGAGTTTTTTTATTATTAGCATCATATTTTAGTTTATAAAGCATAATTAAGAATACAATATCTTCAAATATTCTTTTTAACATATCAAAACGTTTTTCCGCTGCATCGCTTGGAGATATTTCAGTCATAAAGCAGCCACAATCAATACTCTTTCCTCTTAAATAGGCTTGTAAAATTAAAATTATAAAAGCCCACATTAAATAGATTGAAATCTCTATGCTCGCATGATATTTAATACCAGTAATAAGACCTAGACCTATAAAAAGCTCTAGCCAAGGAAGTACTATTGCAATTAGATTTTCAATATATAGCGGTGTAACTCCAAAATTATGTATATTATTTGAAAATGAAACAGGATCAAGAATCTTAGAATAGCTAGCATAAATAAATACTATTCCCATAATAAGACGAATTATATAATTCAAATAACTACTTTCTAGAATTGACTTCATATCCATTTTCTTTCCATTCGGGGAACCCTCCCTCATATAATAAAATATTTGTATAACCTAAATATTCAAAAAGGTGATTTCCCAATTCCTCACTTAAATCACAGTCGCCTCCACTACAGTAGATAATCAAAAAATCATTTTCTTCCACACCCTCTAATCTACTCAAAATCTGATCGTCATCATTTGATTCAAAATGAATATTAATAGCTCCTAGAATATGTCCTTCATCATATAGCAAACTATCTCTTGCATCAATAAAAAATGCTGATTTTTGATCAAACATCTGCTTACATTGACTTATCGTAACTGCCTTTGGTGCATCAAGCTGCATATCTACAAGTTCATCATCAGATATCGATTTTGGAGCCTGCTTGATAAAAGAAATATCTCCCAGTAAAAGAACTCTAAAAACTCCAAATAATAATGAGGCTAAAATNATTAAAAATATATCTTTAATATTATTNTTCATNCTATAAATTAACTTTATAANNANAAGTATTCAAAATATTTGATTATTTTATTTTGAGATAAGTATTAAAAAAAGATAAATTAGATGCCTTTGGGGATATAGCTCAGTTGGGAGAGCGCTTGAATGGCATTCAAGAGGTCAGCAGTTCGATCCTGCTTATCTCCACATTTTAAAACTAGGAGAAGAAAAATTGTTTAATATGACAACATTAAGAGAGCGATCTCATGTAATTTTATGGCTACTGCTATTCTTTTTTATTGCAAGCATGACTATGGGTGGACTTGTTGGAGGGTCAAACATAATAAGCGTTATTTTTGGTTCAAAAGATATTAGGAATTATGTAGGCAGCATAGATGGAAAAAGAATTTCTATAAGAGAATATGATTATCAATTAAGAGTTGCTCTTAATAATATTCTAAATACTCAAGGAGAAAATGCTCAAGTATCTGAAGATAGACTTCATCGAGATGCTTGGGAATCTTTAAAAGAAGATTACATAGTCAAAGAAAAAATTAAAGAACTTAATCTTACAGTATATTCAGAAGAAGTTAAAGATTACATGCTACAATCACCTCCCCAAAAGTATCAAGAGGCATTAAATTCAGCTGGATTTTTCACTGATAGTACAGGTGCATTTGATTTGATTTCTTACCAAAATGCAATTAGGAATGGCCAAATGCCTCTTTCTACAAAGCAACTAAACATAAGGTGGGAAGATGGTATAAAGAACTTTCTATCTAATAAAAAATTGACAGACTCGTACAATCTACTCTCATCTGTTACAGAGAATGAAATTAAAGAAGAATATTTACGAAATAATATTGACTTAACAATCGACTATATGTACATAACTAATAGTAATATTCCAGATTCAGCTATAATTATTTCAGAAGATGAATTATTGGCTTATTATGAAGAAAATAAAGAAGATAAATACCTAGTTGATGAAAAGGTTAAGCTTAACTACGTAATTTATAAGTCTTTAATATCAGAAGATGATACATTAAACTATAATATCGAAAAAGATAGCTTGATGAGTGAAGCATTCATATTAAGTGATGAGGCAAACTATACCTCTTTCGAACAAGCCTTAGATTCTTACAATAAAACAATAGAAGATACAATAAGCGTATCTCAATCATTGCAAGGGTTTTCAGGAATACCTTCTGAAATGGGTAATTCAAGAAAAGTTATTAGATTTGCTTTTGATGGAGATCTTAATATGGTGTCAACTCCTTTTGAAATGAATAATGGAATAGCTGTTTTTCATATTTTAGAGAAAGAAAAAGAAACATATAAACCATTTTCTGAAGTCAAAGAATCTATTGAAAGAATTCTTATGCGAGATCTAAAAGCTGAAAAATCAAAATCGATGATTAGTGAATTTAAAAATGCTAATTGGAGTGATATAGCTAATTCAAATGATTTATTTAATTTTGAGTCGCAAGCTGAGGGTAAAATTTCTGCTAACTACAAGGGAATAGGAAAATCTCCAGAACTTGAAGGTGAGTTATCTGCATTGTACGAACCGGGGGATATCACAGGTTTAATAAAGACACCTACTTCATTCGCATTTGCAAAACTTATTAATAAAACTGATTTAGATGAAGCAGATTATGACGAGAAATATCCTAACATAAAATCTCAATTATTGCTAAACAAAAGATTTTCAGGTGGTTACAATGAATGGCTTAGATCTAGGAAAGAAAATATTGAAATTGAAGACTGGCGTCATCTGATTTACTAATTATTTGATTTAATAAATTAGATATTTTTTGAAGATATGTTATTTGGATCCCAAAGATTCTCAGCTACATCAAGTTTTAGTGAAATAAAACGGCCTAAAACAAATAAGTAATCAGAGAGCCTATTGAGATATTTCAATACTCTTATATCTGTATCTGGGTATTTACTTAGTACCGAAACGACGGAACGTTCTGATTTTCTACATACTACTCTTGCAGAATGAATATATAATGTGAGGTTATTCCCGCCAGGTAATACAAAAGATTTCAAAGGATCTAATACGCTATTCATATCATCAATATCTTTTTCTAGTAAAATGATATCATCATTTTCAATTTTAGGAAGATTGTCATTTGTATTAGAGGTACCTATAGATGCTAATACTGTTCCTAAATTAAAAAGTTCATTTTGAATTGAAATAAGTCTTTTAGACATATAACTATAATTATCTATTTCTGGAAAACTTTCTAAATGCCTAAAACAAAATCCAATTAATACATTAAGTTCATCAATTTGCCCATAAGATTCAACTCTAAGGTCATTTTTAGGAACTTTCTCATTGCCAATAAGATAAGTAGTACCCTTGTCGCCTACTTTAGTGTAAACTTTTGATATATTGAGATTTGGTTCTTTATATTTTTTTTTCAAAGTTCAATAGATTAGTTTAGAATGATTTGTACAAGTAAAATCACATCCATAATATTTACTTCATTATCATTATTCAAATCTGCAACAATATTTTCATAAGCACTTCCATCATTGTTCAATATAAGTGCAACCATTCTTACAACGTCTAATATATCAACTCCACCATCAGCATTTAAATCTCCCATAACATAATTATCTATTGAAGCAGAAACTGGAACAATAATATTGTCTGCTGCATTAGAATCTAAAATCATATAAGCAAAATAGTTTCCAGAGTCATAACCTTGCATATCAATAGTAACAATAATATCATCTGAATTTTCATAATCTATGTTTCCACTATACTGACTTAATGTTATCCATTCTGGAGATTGTTTATATGATAAAGATAATTGATTTGATAAATCTAAATCATCATATGGAACTTGTTGACCAATTGTTCCTAAACTATTTACAATTCCAATGGTTGCTCCGTCATTAGAAACACCCTCAATTGATCTATAGTTTATATCTATATCTCCTGTTGGAAATAATATTATTTGGAAATCATGTCTTATATCATTATTTGTCCAATGTATAACATCTTCATACCAAATAACCATTCTATCTCCATTAGAATGATATTTTACATATCCCTCACCCACAGAATTATCACCACTAATAGGATTCAGATCATCCCAATAAGCTAAGATTGCATTTCTAGGGGCGCTTTCATCAAATATGCTTTCATTATCCCATGCATCATTATCATCCCCAAAACCTACCCATCCATTTGGATTAATTAAAATTTGATCATAATTATTTCCATAGAAAGGAAAATTAAAGCCAATATCAAAATAGCCAGGCGACTGGTCGTTAGATTCAAATACTACAGAAGTATTATTATCCGAGATATCAATCCAGTCATAGTTAATGTATTCATCAGCATCTGAAGAAGACCAAGCATAGCCACCCTCATCGACATCTGATTGTTGATTAACAAATGGAGATACAGAAAGACTGTATGATAAATTGGACTCAGGCTCTCCCGAATTCGTAATGGTAAAGATATCAGTTAATGATTGATTTGACTCTAAACTATAATCTAATGAATTATTAGAAATATCAAGACCTGGTTGTGCATATAGAGATGATGTTCTAGTTGTTATAAAAATAGCTGATTCATCTGTCAACTGACCTGCGGCTGTAGGATACTCATTATTAAAAGTATACTCTAAACCCACTAATCCTGTATGATCTTCAATACCAACTGAAGTGTACATACCATGTATAACTGCTCCAGCATAATTCCCAACTGGATAGTTTCCGATGCTTGTGTTATTAAAAATTCTATATTGTAAAAGCATTTCATCATCTCCTGTAGGAGTTTGAAGGTCAGTATTATACAATATTATCTGAAACTCTTCGTTGGAATTATCATCATAAGTATCAAAGTTATACCACTCAATTATAAATCTATCATTGTCTTCATCATAATAGGCATAAGCATCACCATCTTCTAGATCATCCCAAAATACTGCAACCATTGGAGATGGACCGCCAGTTCCTGGCAATGGATAGTTTCTAAACGATTCCAAATCAGTCTCACCAAATGAAATCCAGCCATTACTACAAACAGATAATCTGTTATAGTCCTCACCATAAAATGTGAAAGTGAAAGGAAGATCTATTGTGGTTACTTCATCTTGGTTATTACCATTATCATTTAAATCTAATTGGTAGCCATCTCCACCTTGTGATGGTACGATTTCAACCCATGAATATGTAGGTGCTAAATCATAATCACTATCCTCTTCTCCATATATATAATATCCATATGGGTCGGGGCCGAATGGATCATTAATAGTTACCTCTCCAACTGTCAATTGTAAATTTACTTGCTGTGCAAATGTATGCGAGTCAGTTACTCTAACCGGAATATTGTAAACTGCTCCATTAATAATACTATTATCTGTAGAAAGCTGAATCGTTTGAGATATACTACTATTACCTGGTGAAGTTTCAATCCAAGAAATTAAATCATTTTCAAAAATTAAGTCACTATCATTATTAAGTATTTCACCATAAAGGGAATCAAAATTTATTTCTCCATTATTAGTAATTTCAACATTTAAACTATTTGTAGAACCTGGAACAAAATTTCCTTGCGCTCGTAGAGAAACTGAACCTGAATAAATTGGGATATTTAAAATTTGATTTGATTCAAAACTACTATTATTACCTGAAATATTTGCATAAAATACAGGTTCTTCATCAATAGTAGTAGATAGTGGTATGTTTAAAATTAAATCTTCTACGACTACGGTTTGTCCAATATTAATATTTGGAATATTAATAGTATTTTCTGATACTATCGATAATTCAGAAGACCTAATTTCTACATTAATATTTTCAATTGGTAATCCTGTGAAATTGGTCATATAAAAATCAATTGATAACTGTTCTCCCGGATTAGCAAATCCATCTAAGTTACTTGATTCATTAACCTCGTCAAATAAAAGTGTGGTCCCAAGGACCTCAGGAAAAACACTATCTTGATTTAATAGAAATGAAGTTTCTGAATACACACAATCTTGACATGTTGCTGTAACAATAACCTCACCATTTTGGCCTGATAGACCATTTAAATCAATCATAGCATTACCATCTGCTCCACTTATAGCATTTATATATATATCATTAAAATTTAAATTAACGTTAGCGCCTGATACAGGGAATTCATTCTCATCTATGACTTGTACAGTAAAAATATTATCTGTTCCCATAGATACATTATCTAAATGGTTTACAATCAACGTTCTGGGGGTGTCTGTCCATAAAATAGTTGAAGCATCTCCCATTAAGTTATTCCATGCAGCAAAATAATATGCATTATTGTTAGGGTTCTGAGGATATGCAAGACTAAGGGCTAATTCACCATAAACTAATGCTTCGCCTGCCGTCCTTGCACCATAAACAAATATACCACTATACATTCCCATAGTAAC
>PARL01000009.1 GCA_002711465.1 Fidelibacterota bacterium
CTGTTCAGGTGACGGTGACTGCTGTCCAGAATCTTGGATCGGTGACGGTTTTGAAGATTGTGAAGACCAAGCATTTGGTTGTGACCTAACATGTTATGATAACGATGGTGGTGACTGTGGTGATGGTACAACTACAACTGGTGGTACAACCGGTGGTGGAAATTGTCCAGAAGGTACAGTTCCAGATTGTTCAGGTGACGGTGACTGCTGTCCAGAATCTTGGATCGGTGACGGTTTTGAAGATTGTGAAGATCAAGCATTTGGCTGTGACTTAACATGTTATAATAATGACGGTAATGACTGTGGCGACGGCCCAGATCCAAATGATGATTTATGGAACTGGTACGACATGGTTGATTGTGAAGATGGTGCAGATGAGTGTTCACGTACATATGAGTTTACATATGATTGGTTCTGCTCAGGTAATCCAGGTACAGCTCAAGTAACATTACTATATGATTGTTCAGATCCGAATAGTGAATGTAATGGTGGTGCTGCAATCGTAGGTGGTTACGATGGATTCTGGAGTGCTAACCCTGATGGTGGTACTTTAGGATTTGCTGATGGTCTTTGTCCAGGTGTTGTAATGGATTGGGACTTCTTCTTTGCACTTGATCAAATCGGTGTAGCATACGGATATGATATGGAAGGTCTTGGTACTGATTCTATAGCAGGTGATGGTATTCACGATGACGTATTCTACAATGGTAACTTTAACGTTGATGGATGGACATCAATCGTTCCAGTAGATGGTGGAGGCGACGAAGGTTGTCCGGATGGTTTTGTTGAAGACTGTTCTGGCGATGGCGATTGTTGTGCAGCATCATGGATCGGTGATGGATTCGAAGATTGCGAAGACCAAGCATTTGGTTGTGATCTAACATGTTATGATAATGATGGCGGCGACTGTGGTCCAGATTGTGCAGCCGGAGATATCAACTGTGACGGTTCTATCGATGTTGTTGACGTTGTTAACATGGTTAATGCGATTATTGATGGTGGTACATTAGACAATGGTGACATAAATGGTGATGGTTCACTTGATGTTGTTGACGTTGTTCTTCTTGTTAACTACATAATCGATGGTGGAGCAAGAGCAATGGATGCTGATAAAGCAACTATGACAATTGCAGATAATAGTTTAAGATTATCAGGTAATGGTTACATAGGTGGTGTTCAGATGACATTGAGCCATGCTAACGGTTTTGAGTTAAACCTAACAGAAAACGCTATGGTTTCTGAATATAAAACATCAGGNACAACAACTACATTAGTGGTTGTAGTTCCTGAAGAGGAGCTGTTATTTACAGCAAATCAATCTTTTGAAGTGGTGAACATGATTGTTGCTAACTCAGAAGGTGAGATTGAAGTAAGTACAGTATCTGAGTTTGGATTAACTGCAGCGTATCCTAACCCATTTAATCCAAGTACAACTGTAACACTTGCAGTACCAACTGCAGACTTTGTTTCAGTTAAAGTTTATAACCTAGTAGGTCAGGTTGTAGGTGTACTTGCTGAGGGTATGATGGATGCTAATACATATACATTTACTTGGAATGCAGCTGACATGTCAAGTGGTGTGTATTTAATTAGAGCTGAGTCTGGTTCTAGCGTTGATATTCAGAAAGTATTACTTGTGAAGTAATTCATAGATATATTTTCTAGATATATAAAAAAAGCCCCGCAAATTACTTGTGGGGCTTTTTATTTACATTTATGATATAGTATATTATAGCAACTCATAATATAATGTTTTAAATATAATGAACCTTTCAGAGAGAAAATTAAAAGAACGTAAAGTTCGACAAGAACTTATACTAAGTGGTGCTTTGGATGTCTTTAAATCTAAAGGCATAGAAGGATCTACCATGGATGAAATTGCTTTGGCTTCCGGCTTTGGAAAGGCAACATTGTACTATTACTTTAAATCTAAAGAAGAAGTTTTTTCTGCTATCTTATCTAATGGTTGGAAAACGCTGTGGGATAATTTAGAGCCTGTGATTAATGAAGACAATAATAGTCCGAGAGACACATTTATAAATATTCTATTATGTATTTCCGATAATGTTAGATTAAGACCAGGTTTATATGAGTTTTTATTTAATGCGCCAAAAAAGATTAATTTTGATTCAGAGAGTTGGCGCTCATATCAGGAAAGAATTTACTCAGTTATTTCCGCTCTTTTAGAAGATGGTATTAAAAAAGGTGAATTTCCAAAAACAAAACCTCAAGTTTTATTTAAAGCTCTTGGAGGTTTGTTTATGGGCTTAGTTTTAATGGGTAAAGATAAACCTGTTTCAAAAAAAGATATCGAACAATTATTAAACGATTTAATACCAAATGCTGTCAGTAGTTAAATTTAAAATAACAGTTTTAATTTTTATTTCACTTTGTTTTAATCAGGATTGTGGTAATAATATGTTAATGTATGATTGTGTTGGTACTGCATTTTGTAATGATGAAGCAACATATGGATATGATTGCTATGTAAATAATCAATTTTGTGAAGATTTTAATGGTGATGGTATCACTGACTCTTGGGTTGGTGATGGTTGGTGTGATGATGGTCAATGGGGTTATGATTTTCAATGCGAACAATATAGTTATGACTGTGGTGATTGTGGTGATTTATACTCTGATGATTATGGATATTGTAGTCATATTGTAGAACTTTATCAATATGAATATCAAGGACGTATCAGAGAATATTATTTTTACAAACCTGAAAATTTAGATGACAACGCTCCATTATTATTTGTTCTTCATGGTTATACTAGTAATGCTAACAATATTATGAACTATTCAAATTTCAATACCATCGCAGATGAAAATGGTTTTGCTGTATGTTACCCACAAGGTACCTCAGATCAATACAATAGTAATTTTTGGAATGTAGGATATGCTTTTCATCAAAATCAAACCGTTGATGATGTTGGTTTTTTAAAATCTTTAGCTAATCATTTACAAACAGAATATAGTCTAAGTATACAAAACACATTTTCAACAGGTATGTCAAATGGTGGAGATATGTCATATCTACTAGCATGTGAAGCATATGATACATTTAGTGCTATTGCACCAGTAGCTGGTACAATGATGGAATCAATTTATGAATCTTGCGATGGTGCTCCAGTACCTGTTTTAGAAATTCATGGTACTAATGATGATGTGACACTTTGGGATGGTGATATGGAAAATAATGATGGTTGGGGCTCATATTTAAGTACTTTAGATATTATTGATTATTGGGTTGATATTAATAATTGTCAAGAAAGTGAAGATATCAATCTACCAAATACAGATTTTTATGATAATAGTTATGTAGTTAACCATCGTCATTATGATTGTATTAATAATAACGAAGTTTGGCTATATGAAGTTGTCAATGGAGAGCATGATTGGCCTGGTGCATATGGAAATATGGATATAAATGCTAGTGAAGAAATATGGAATTTTTTAAAAAGTTATACTTTACTAGTTGGTGATGTTAATCAAGATACAGTTGTAAATATTTTAGATATAATAAGTCTAATTGAAATTATTTTAAGTGGCGGATCATCAGATGATAATTTTGGAGATATAAATGATGATGGCATAATAAATATCATTGATGTAGTTGCACTTGTAAACTTAATTTTAAATAATTTTTAGATGGAGGTCATTAATAATGGATAATAAGAAAATCATAGAAAAACTATCAGAAATATTTGATTTAGAACTTTCAGGAGTAATAAGGTATACGCATTACTCTTTGATGATTTTTGGTGCAAATAGATTACCTTTAGTTGATTTTTTTAAAGCACAAGCAACTGAGTCTTTGACTCATGCAAATTTAGCAGGAGAGCATATTACTGGTCTTGGGGGTCACCCTCCATTAAATATTAATAATATTCACGAAACTTTTAAGCATGATATTTCAGAAATTCTTAAAGAAACATTAGATCATGAAAAAAAAGCAATTAAAACCTATTATGAGTTGCTCGATTTAATCGATGGTAAATCAGTATACCTAGAAGAGTATGCAAGAAGCATGATAGGTCAAGAAGAATTACATGTTATGGAAGTTGAAAAAATGCTTAAAAGCAATTAATAGAAATTTCATTTTTATAAGATAAATTTCCTTTCATTCATTTCCATTATTTCCTTAAATTGAGACTGAGTCTCAATAAAAAAAGGATATAATATGGCAGAATTAATCATAATGTTCCGTGAGGTACTTGAAGCTTCACTAATCATAGGAATTTTATATACCTATTTAAAAAAATCTGGTAATGATAGTAGTATTAAAATGTTATGGGGCGGCGTATTAAGTGCAATCATAATTAGTATAATTGCTTCATTTATTTTTCAAATGATTGCAGGTGGATTTGAGGGTAATGCGTCCAAAATATTTGAAGGAATTGTCATGATAGTAGCATCAGTTGTATTGACTACAATGATAATCTGGATGGCTCAAAATAAAAATATTTCTGAAGATTTAAAAAATCAAGCTAAAGAATCATTAACATCAGGATTTAAATATGGAATTTTTACCTTAGCATTTGTCGCAGTGTTTAGAGAAGGTGTAGAAATAATTTTATTTTTATATGCAATTGGTATAAAAGACGGAATTTCAGTATTTCCTTCAGTTATAGGAGCACTTTTAGGTTTGTTTGCAGGATATGTTATTTTTGTACAAGGCGTAAAAGTACCATTGAAACAGTTTTTTAATGTCACTTCAGTTTTTCTTATTTTTGTTGCTGCTGGTATGCTAACCTATGGTGTGCATGAACTTGAATCGGGAGGAGTAATACCATATATTGGAGGTGAAACCGAAGTTCAAGATGATAGCATAATTGCAACTAGAGCAAATGGTGACACTAAAACATTTACTCTTGATAAAGAAAAGAAGGCTAAGAAATGGGCTTCTAGAATATGGGATATAAATCCCGAAAAAAATTCAGATGGATCTTATCCAATGTTTCATGATAAAGGCTCAATTGGTGGATTATTTAAAGGTTTTTTTGGATATAATGGAGATCCAAGTCTTATTGAGTTTATTACATGGGTCATTTCAATGATCGGACTTAATTTATTATATCAAAAAATTGGTAGAAAAAAACAATAGAGGTATTAAATGAAAAAAATATTAATAACATTATTATTACTTAATTTTACATTAGTTGCTGAAGAACTTGTAATTGGCGAAAAAAGAATCGAACCTGGTGTTGTCTTTATTTTTGAAGGTGCAATTAAAGATCACATAATGCCGATGGGTATGCATTTAGATGAAAAAAATACTCATGTTCATATTGAAGCAAGAGTAAATTGGGACGAAAAAAATATTCCAGAAGGAACGCCAGCTGGTGGATTTGTACCATACTTGAATGTCACAGCTATTGTAACTAATCAAAAAACAGGATTACAAACATTTGTTGATTTAGTTCCGCATATTAATTTAATTGATAATTTTCATTATGCTAGAAATATTTCACTTCCTGGTGATATAGATGACTTATATTCAGTAAAATTCAGTGTATTACCACCAAGTCAAACAGATTTAGCTTTACATAAAGACTGGCTTGATAGTTATGGCGAGACTGTCATGTCAGGTTGTGATTTCACTTATAAAAACATTTATTTTGGTGATATATGCAGGGCAACTAGAAATTAAATTGATTGTAATAAAAAAAACCTCATTTTAATCGATGAGGTTTTTTTATAGTCTAAATTATTTTCTATTTAATTAATCATTTAAATTCCAATTGATTATTCCAGAAATTGCAGGCATTGCCCAAAGGATAAAAGGTAAAGTTGCCTCGGGCATTTTAGCAACAGGAACACCTACAAGATTAAGTTCCATTATCCATGATATTATAAAAAAGATGAAAAAAGGAACACATAAAACTGCTGCTAATCTTGCCTGATTTTGACCAAAGGTCATCAAAGCAACATAAAATAAGTATATTGACATACATCCAAAAATTAAGAAGATAGCTAAATTTTCAGTATTAAATGCATTAATATCAGTTACATCTGCACTAACCTGTTGATAATTAACTATAATTCCCATTATTGTATGCACTACAGCAAGAATGAGTAACCATATTTTAGTATTAAATATCTTGTTCATAGTTTTAGTTCTCCTGATTTATTTTTTTTGAGATATNTTAATTCATACAAACAAACAAAAATCATAACNTAAAAGCACAGATACATCAAAGAGGATGAAATCATAATAATATAACTAAAATTTGTGCTTATATATCTTATGATAAAGAAACCACCAAATGTTAAAACAATTGATATAAANGGTTCAAGCATTAGCATTTTTTTCCAAAATCCACTGATTATACTGTTATAAGAAAAAATTATACCTAGTGATAAAAATATAATAGAAAACATCGTAATATGTTCATGTGTATGAGATACTAAATCTGCTAGTGTTTTAGGAAGTTTTGGATCCCACTCATCATCATTNCCAAGATACTGTTCAATCATTCCTGAAGTTGAAAATTCAGAATTAAGATAGACATAAAATACACCTAAACTAAAACCTATAGTTAGAGTGATTAAGTAGTATGTAAGTATATTTTTAAGATTGTTATCTAAGTTTCTTAAAGTCATTACTAAATATTATTTTGACATAACATAAGGTAATAATAATGATAATTTACTAATTCCTTTAGTAAAACTTTTAACTGATAGTGTAGCGCCTGAGATTCCACTTATTTGGTTACCATAAAAAAACAAAGAGTCTTGTTTCATGCCTATGAACTGCGCAAGCCAACTAGAACCGCTTATTTCGCCCCCATAAGCTTCTCTGTATTTAATGATAGATGAGTGGATTACTTCTTTATTTTCATTAAAAATAATTAGAAATGTAATGGGCATGGATTTGCCAATTGTATTATCCATTAGAGCATAATGCATTTTATCATCAACTTTTATTTTCCAATAAAAAATTTTATCTCTAAAAAATTTTTGTTTAACCTTGGCCTGAATTGATTTTTTAACTTTTGAGGGAATCTTAAATGTATGTTCAGTGATTTCAACTTTGCTATCATAAAACTCATTTATGACCTCAATAGTTTTATTTTTTATTTCACTATTGAAAGAAAAGGATATAAATAATAATATGTAAATAATTTTTTTCATTTTTTAATTTAAAAAAAATCAGACCTAAATTTTCATTTAGGTCTGATTTACCAACAAGTATAATAAGACAAAATCAAAGAGAGAAATATGTGTTATGTTTAATGAACGATTTAATCTTATTACTGTTTTGTTGTAAGTTTTTAGAACATGTAACCTAAACCAACTCTCATAATATCATCGTCATTTTTAGTTCCTGTTTCAAACTTAAATGTGATATTATTAATTGGCTTATATGTAACACCAAACAATGAAATTTCATTTTCGTCACCATCAACATCTGTTCTGTTGTAGGTACTCATTCTTGTCCATACATATAGATTAGACTCTTCACCACATCCAACTAGGTCACCAATATCATAACCTAAATCAAGGTAGTAGCCTGAAGAAGACTCATAACCGTCTGGATTATCAGTATAATCAATTGTACCATATTCAAATCTAGCAAAAATATTGTTAGCCATGTATGTTCCATTAAATTCCATTAGGNTAACACCAACAGTTGTACCTTCAAAACCTTCATCAGTTCTTGGAGCATCATTCATTGTCATAGAACCACCAATTTTAACTCCAGCGATACCTGTATATGAACCCTGGAAAGTTTTTGTCCAGTTATTTGCAGTTGAGTAATGGCCTTTTTCTCTTGCACTTCTGATACCTTTACCGATATCATCACCATCAAGATCACCTGTAAATGTTACATTCCAACCAAAATCTCCCATGTTACCATAGAAAGCAAAACCATTATCAAACCACGTTGTTGGTATGATATATTTGTTATATTCTGGTCTTTCAACACTTAAAAATGTTGGAGGCTCATGGTATTCATTAATTATACCAGCTGGTACTAATAAAACACCACCTCTAAATCCCCAAGAACCATTCCAGTAATTAAGATGTGCTTGCTCCATTGCAACATAACCACCTTTGTAGCCTAATGCTTCTGAAGAACCCACCATATTATGTTCAATTTCTATTTCAGACATCATAGACCATTTTGGGCTAAACTGATGTTTGATATAAAAAATAAATCTGTGGAAATCTAGTTTTCCGTCGCCGTCATTTGCTTCCATATCAAAATGCATTTCTCCATAACCACCAAGACTAGTNGCTGGCTCGAAGAATTCATCTTCTGCTACTATGAAACAAAATAAAAGAGCTGTAAGTATTATTTTTTTCATTTTAATTTCTTCCTTTATTTTTTAAGATTGAGATTCATTCTCATTTACAACTGTTAAATTTAAATGAGACTCAATCTCAAATACAAACTTTTTTTTAAAATAAATTAACTTTTTCTTATATTAGTANATGTTTAGANGNAAAAAAGAANAGATTATACTTTCANTTGCAATATTTTTTTGTTNTATTTNTGCACATTCAATTGAATTGCCATCAATGTCTTACAATTCAGCCTCAAGTGATTTATTACTTTCAAANAAAATTAATCACAACTTTAATTTTAGTGTAATTACCCACTTTAATAACTTTGGTTCTACAACACTTTACAGTATTGGAGATCATATTTCATACAATTTAACAGATAAAATTACATTTGAGGGTAACTTTAATTTAATTACTTCATCATTTGGTTTTAATCAGTTTCAAAATTCATTTAATAATCCGCAATTGAATTTTGATTTAGGATTAAACTATAATATCAATGATAATTCCAGTTTTCAATTAAGACTTATCAAAAATTCTCTTGATCCTAATTGTAATACAATAGCCTTTTAATCACTAATCTTGTAGATGTTTAAAAGATTTTTTATTAGTTATATTTTTTTTCAATCAATTATTTTTTCAATGGATGATGTATGTAGTTCTTGCGAAAATACTTGGTGGGATCCATATTGGGGTGAACAATGTTGTGATGCAGCCTGGGATCAGTGGGGATTTGATTGTAGGTACATGGAAGATGAATATGGCTGGGATTGCACAGGTTGTAGTTGTCCATATGATGAGCAGGAAGTTTGTGGAGATGGGTATTGTACTGGTAATGAAAGTATTGATCTGTGTCCATCTGACTGTACNGAAAATGGTTGTAATGTAGAAAATCAAGTCGATGATTGTTTTGATGATGATTGCTGTCCAATTTCATGGATTGGCGATGGTTATGGAGATTGTCAGGAACCTAATAACTTTGGTTGTGATTTATCTTGTTATGAAAATGATGGTGGTGACTGTCCAGCACAACAGGGNGATATTAACAATGATGGCTATGTTGATGTTTTAGATGTTATTATTGCAGTTGAAAATATATTAAATTATGAATATGATATATTAATTGATTTAAACAATGATGATATCATTAACATTGCAGATATTATTTTATTTATAAACATTATTTTAATTATATGAACTTAGTAAAAAACTTTTTAATTATTTTTCTTTTTGGGTTTTGTTTTTGCTTTAAAACTGTAGAAAATCTTGACATCGAAAGATTTATGGGTAAGTGGTATGTTATTGCAGCCATTCCAACATTTGTAGAAAAAAATTGTGAAAATGCATATGATATTTACACTCTAAATGAAGATGGTACAGTTGATATTAAATACTTTGCAGACAAAAATGGTAGTCCATTTAAAATTTCCCAAAAAGGTACAATCATTGATACAATAAATAACAGTAAATGGAAAATTACCTTTCCAGATTATTGGATACCTTTTTTTAGTTCACCTTACGAGGTAATTATATTAGATAATGATAATTATGATTATATGGTTGTTGGTTATCCTGGCAATTCATATGGATGGATAATGGCAAGATCAACAATGATGGATAATGAAATTTTTGAAAATATAATGACCAATTTAGTTGATAATTTTGGATATGAAAGAGAAGAGTTTGAAATTATGAAACATGCTAAAGAAACTTCGAACTAAAAAGGTTTATGCCTGAATACGATTCTGTAGAATTGATAGGCCTGCTTGCAGGTTTCATAGGAATATTAGCCTGGATTCCTCAGATTTATAAAATTTGGATACAGAAAAGAGCAGATGGTATCAGCATAGTTACTTTTTCAATCATAACTACTGCTTTGTTGTTATGGCTTTTATATGGTGTTATGATTAACTCACTATCATTAATTGTTTCAAATGTTTTTACTTTAGTTATGATTTTGCTGGTTTTAATTGGAGCATGGAAAATACAATCTAAATGAGGATAAGGTAAGTTATGAAATACGGTAAGATTTTATTTTTAGTATTATTCACTTTTGTAAAATCAGAANTGATTTTACCAGAAGATAATGAATTTTTAAAAACAATTCATGTATGGTTTGAATGGGATCAGGAACCTGATGCATCTCAATATAATCTTCAAATATCAAGTGATGAATTTTTTGAAAATATTATAAAAGACATTAACATTGTGAAACCACTTCACATTGAAAAAAATTCTCTAGATTGGAATAGCACTTTTTATTGGAGGGTTAGATCAATATATATAGATGGATCATTTAGTAATTGGATAAATCAATCATCTTTTACTATAAGATCAAATGAAGTTCAGNATTTTGATATATCTATTAATGATANAAATTCTATTCAGGATGGATTAATCATATTNGGTCAATTTTCTCCAAATTTGATGGTAGGTGTAATTGATAAATATGGTAATGAACTTTGGAATACTGGAAATCCAGACGAAGATCATCAGTTAGGTACTTTATTAAATTATGTTAGCGATTCAGGACAATTATTTGGAAAATCTTCAACTTCTGGAATCCAATTTAATTTTAATCATGATATTATATGGCAAAGTCCCCCAAATACTCCAATTGATCTTCATGAAGTTCAAAAATTACCAAATGGTAACTTTATCTCATTTGTTCCTATCTTTGAACCTGGACCAATAGCTCAAGGGGATTGGACAGATTCTTTTCAAAATTTAGGATATCAGGCTGATGGTGAAACAATTGAATTTCCATGGTTAGGTCAACGAATTGTAGAATGGGATAAAAATACGGGTCAAGAATTATGGAGTTGGAATGCATTTGACCATATTGATATGAGCCAGTATGATAAACAAGCAGAATTATGGTGGGATGCTTACATATCAGGAAGATTCGATTGGTTGCATTCAAATGCTTTTTTCTTTGATGAAGTTGAAAGTGCAATATATATATCAATCAGACATTTAAATCAAATCACTAAAATTTCTTACCCTTCAGGAGAAATAATATACAGCATTGGTCTTTCNGATGAATATGAAACTGGATCATCAAATAATATTTGTAATGATTTACGATTTAGTTGGCAACATCATGTTCAATTACTTGATGATGGTGATTTATTATTTTTTGATAATGGTAATTTAAGCAATGATTTATTAGATGACGAATATAGAACCACAAGAATAAGGAAAATACAAGTCAACAATGATTTAACTTGCAGTACTTCTTGGCAATTTGATTTACCTCAAAATTTATATGGCCACGGAACAGGCAGTGTACAATTATTAGATAATGATAACTATTTAATCTATACACAAGGTGGTTTTGAGGATTGTAGTATTTTAGAAGTCAATCAGGACAAAGAAATTATATGGTTAGCAGAAGCATCAGACCCAACATCTTCAATATATAGAGCATACAAAATTCCTTCTATGTATCCAGACGCATACACTTTAACCGTCAATGGTTTAACTCAAGATTTTACTGGAAATGTAGTAGAATTATTTGGATCAAATTTAGAATTTAATCTAACAAATCATAGTGGTTATGATAATAAATACATATATAGTTTTAGAAATCCTAATAATGATTGGTTTGAAGATGTTGATGGTGAAATTATTTTAGGTCCTTATGAAAGTCAGATTATCTCATTTATTTCAGACCAAATTGATACTGATACTGAAATTAGGATTGAAATTTATCCAGAAAATCATGAATATGCTCAAAAACAATTAGTCCTAGATTTAGTTTCAACAATTAGTTTGATTGGAGATATTAACAATGATGGAAGGTTAACAGTAGAAGATATTATTTTAATTGTTAATATGGNCCTAGATTTATCAATAAATGAAAATGATGCAGATTTAAATGGTGATGGTGGAATTAATATAATTGATATTAGTTTACTGCTAAATTTAATTTTATAAAATTAAAAGAATGTTATGAGATGATTTTAAAAAAACCCCATAAAATTATGGGGTTTTTTTAAACAACTTTCTTAATGAAAAATTACATACCTGGAATATCATAATTTAAAGACATAAAAAATCCACTATGTGACCAAGTATTATTTGAACCACCAGCATCACTTTCAAGTTCTGCTAAACCTAAAGCATAGCCCAGATTAAGTGCTAAAGCACCATCCATTACAGGCAATGCATAGCCAAGCCCAAATACAAGTCCCATATCCATTCCGTTTGGCAGTTGTTCATCATCTAAATCTTCTGGGTCTTCATCGCCATGAGTTTCTTTACCACTCAAAGGTATGCCAAATAACATTCCACCATAAAGATTCATACTGTCATTGATAGGATAAGGTATTGTAGCCCACATATCAAAGTATTGAAAACAAACGGAAATATCTTCTTCATCATGATTATGGTCATCACCATGGTCGTGACCATCGTGACCACCTTTATATGCAAAACTACGCGCACCAAGACCAGCACCCATAAATAATGGGAAGTCACCAACCATTGTTGCATAAGAAACCCCAAGCATTGGTCCAGATAATGAATAACCCAAATCCTCAAGATTATCTACAGCATCTCCAGAGGCAGTACCCATAATTCCACCTGCATATAATCCTAATCCTGGCATTTCAAAATCTTGAGCAATATTTAAACACAACATTAAAGATATTGATAGTATTATTTTTTTTAACATTATTATCTCTCCTTTTTTCTTTAAAAAATAACTTAATAATTTATTTATTTTAGTAGTAAACTCACAATATATAAAGTGTTGAATTATATTAATAATAGGAGATTCACATTAAATTACAATTAATTATATATTTTTTATTTTCTTTAATATTTTCTGAATATCAATTTGAGAATGCGTTTCCAAATTTATCGTTCGTTGACCCAGTAGGTATTCATCATGCTGGAGATGGTACTAATAGAATTTTTGTAGTTGAACAAGAAGGTCGAATAAAAGTATTCGATAATGATGCAAACATTACTTCTGCTGATACTTTCCTAGATATAAGATCTATAGTAGATCAAGATGGAGGTTATACTGAAGAAGGATTACTTGGCCTTGCTTTTCATCCTAACTATGAAGAAAATGGATATTTTTATGTTAATTATACAGATTATGGCCCTAAACGAAATGTTATTGCAAGATATTCTGTTGAACCTGATAATCCAGATCAGGCGGATTATTTTTCTTCAACTGTAATTTTAGAAGTTAATCAACCATATAATAATCATAATGGCGGTCAAATGGAATTTGGATCAGATGGCTATTTATATATCAGTTTTGGAGATGGAGGCTCAGCTGGAGATCCTCAAGATAACGGACAAGATTTATCAACTTTATTGAGCACAATCATTCGAATAGATGTGGATAATACAACAGATAACTTGAATTATAGTATTCCTCAAGATAATCCATTTATAAATAATAATAATGCCAGGCCTGAAATTTTTGCATATGGATTAAGAAACGTATGGAGATTTAGCTTTGATTCAGAAACCAACTTAATGTGGGCTGCTGATGTAGGTCAAAATGCATGGGAAGAAATTGATATTATTTATCCTGGACTGAATTATGGATGGAATGAAATGGAAGCCTCACATTGCTATCCACCAGGTTCTGATTGCAATCCAAATGAATTTGAGTTACCTGTTTGGGAATATGAATTATATGTAGATGGAGTTTGTTCAGTAACAGGAGGGTATGTTTACAGGGGTAATTCAATTTACAGTTTAAAAGGAAAATATATTTATGGTGATTGGTGTACAGGCGATATATGGGCTTTATCATCAAATGGACAGTTATACGAAAACGAGGATATTTTAAGAACAAATATAAATATCACATCTTTTGGAGTAGATCAAAATAATGAACTATTTTTTTGTGGCAATCAAAGAATTTATAAATTAACATCTAATGAAGGTGATTTAAATAATGATAATGTATTAAATGTTTTAGATGTTATTTTATTAGTAAATTCTATATTATCGCAACAATATAGTGATATAGCAGATGTTAATGGAGATAATATTTTAAATGTATTGGATGTCATTACTTTAATTAATATTATCCTCAATTAATATAATTAGGAGAAGTTATGGATTTAAAAGATAAATTAAACTTTATATGGAAGTACGCTTTCTTAGCAGTTTTTACATATGGCGTTATAAGTTTAACATGTTGTTCAGACGATTGTTCTAAATCTTGTGATAGTTCTAGTTCAGGTAAGTGTGGCTCTAGTATGGTTGATAGCAAATGCTGTAAGGATACAGCCAAATCATGTTGTTCCAAATCATAAAAAAACTATTTTGGATTACTTAAAATCTAAATGTAAATTGAGCAGTTGTTATAATCGAAATAGAAAGGAAGACAACAGATGGCTGATACACTAAAAGGTACAGTAAAATGGTTTAATAATCAAAAAGGTTATGGTTTCATTTCTCCTGCAGAAGGTGGAGATGGAAAAGATCTTTTTGTACACATGAGTAGTATTATGATGGAAGGTTATAAAACCTTAAAAGATGGACAAGACGTAGAGTATGAAGTTGGCGATGGCGAAAAAGGCCCTGTCGCTAAGAATGTAGTTCCTAAATAGTTTTTTAGTTTCACACCTAGTTTTTTATTCCCTAAGAAAAATCTGAGTAGTTTTAAAAAATATTTTATATTATATAGTATTTTGTAAGGGGTATGTATGCATTTAGCTATGCTTGGCACGACTGAAGTAGTCGTTATAGTTTTAGTTGTTCTTGTATTATTTGGAGCAAAAAGAATTCCTGAATTTGCTAAGGGACTTGGCAAAGGCTTGAAAGAATTCAAAGATGCAAAAAATGATATTAAAGACTCAATTGATTCTACTGATAAAGATTAGATTAATTTAAAAATATTATATCTGATATTTTGTTTCAATTATTTGAAAGGTTATCCCTATGATTGAAATCAGAAATTTCACTGCAACTAATATAGAATTTAATGAAATAGCAAGAGTTCGAAATCTTGTTAATCATGATTCTATTGACCATCCAGAAGAAGATCAAAATGATTGGAAAATTAGAGATAAAAATCTGATTAGAAACAGATTGTTACTTTATAATACTAATATTTTGATTGGCCTTCTGTATTATGTCCAAGGTAGAGATAAAAATAGCAGAACATGCTTTTTCAATATTGTTTTAGATCCTAAATATCACAATAATGGATATAGAGAATTGCTATATCAAGAAATGCTTAAAGAAATTCAATATTTTAAGTGTAATAAACTTTATTCAAATATTTATGACCACCCAAATTATAAAAACCATGAAAATTTATTAATTAGTCACAAGTTTAAATTGGCTCAAAAAAACAGAGAGTATTTCTGTGACATTAGAAAAATTGATGTCAAAAAATACAAGCCTTTAATACAAAAACTNGAATCAGATGGAATAAAATTTTATGATTCAAGAGATCAAATGCTAAATTTTCCTAATCATTTTCAAAAACTAGAAGAATTAGAATGGATAGTAGAACAAGATATTCCGCAGCCTATTGGATTTAAACCTTGTCGAACACCCTTTAAACAATGGAAAAAGGTTATTCTAAATTTTTATCAAAATTCATACGGTGTTGATATTGTAGCTGTTAAGGAAGGTAAATATATAGGCTCTACAGATATAGAAGTTTATTCAAAATCTGAACCGCATAAAGGATGGACTGGTGGATTAGGTGTAATTAGAGAATTTAGGCGAAAGGGAATTGCTACAGCATTAAAAATAAAAGCAATTGAAGCTCTTTTGAAAAAAGGAGTTACAGAACTAAGAACTGATAATGAAGAAAATAATCCTATGTATAAAATAAACTTAGCTTTAGGATTTAAGTCTGCTCCATTTAGTTTAGAATTTATGAAAGAAATTTAATGAATTGGTTTCAAAAATCTATTAATATCACCTCATCGAAGAGAGGTTTTGAAATTATTACGGATCAAATATTAGAACAAGTTCCAGAAATAAAAAAAATTAAGATTGGAATGCTTCATTTATTTATTAAACATACATCAGCCTCTATATCGATTAATGAAAATTGTGATCCTACAGTAAGAAAAGATTTAGAAAACTATTTTAATCGTATAGTTCCAGAAAATATGGATGATTATGAACATATTTATGAAGGTCTAGATGACATGCCTGCACACATTAAATCAACGATTATTGGAAATAGTGTTACAATACCTATTACAGATGGAAAACTAAATTTAGGAACATGGCAAGGTATTTATCTTTGTGAACATAGGAATATTCCAAATAATAGAAAAATTCTTGCCACTATTAATGGTATTAAATTCTAACTAAATTCTTATATCTGTAATATCCAATTAAACCAATAAGTAATCCAGATATTGAATCAATTAAATAATGTTGTTTAATTAAAAAAGTAGCAAAAAATATTAAAATGATGCTAATAAACATTTGATATTTTAATGTTTTTTTTTCATTCATAATTGATAATGCTATTGTTGAAGTCACGGATACGTGCATTGAAGGAAAAGCATTCTGATGAAGAAAATCAAATGTAATAAAATCATGAAGAAAATTTAGTGGGTTATGACTGACAGTATTTAACACGTTTGATGAACTTATTGGCCAAATAATATAAATTATATAACATAAAAGTGATGTTTCAATTAGTGCTTTTGTTAAACTGGTTAGTTTAGATAAGTTATCAATAAATAATAGTGGAAATACTAGTATTATATAGTAATAATAGTATGGGATAATCATCCACCAAACAAATGGAATTTTATCATCAATTTGCGTTATCCATTGAGGACAAGGTATTGACTCAATTAAGAACGCTATGATAAAGTAAATAACAAAACAAATCAAAAATTTACAATATATTAAGGTTCTTGTTAATAAATCTTGATTATTTTTAACTAAATTTTCCATTTTTCTATCGTAATTTTAATTTAACTTCGATATATTTTACACTACAAATATAATAATAAATAATGTTAATAAGGTTAATTAATGGGCAAAAGTTTCGAACATGACGCTGAAATACTTGATGCAGTAAGAAAAAAAATAGAAGACGAAGGTGATAATCATATTTTATCAAATATTGACACTCCTATCACTGAAGATGCATTTGAATTGTCTGATGATGAGAAGATAATTAAAATAGAAAAGCATTTTAAAGAAATCATGGAGGTTCTTGGATTAGACTTAACAGATGATAGTTTAAAAGGCACTCCTTACAGAGTTGCTAAAATGTATGTTAAAGAAATGTTTTCTGGTTTAAATCCAGACAATAAACCTGCTGTTTCACTTTTTGAAAATAAATATGAATATGATGAAATGATTGTTGAAAAAAATATTACATTTTATTCAAATTGTGAGCATCATTTTGTTCCTATCATTGGTAAAGCTCATATAGCTTATATTTCTTCTGGAAATGTAATTGGATTATCAAAAATGCATAGAATTGTCAATCATTATGCAAAACGACCTCAGGTACAGGAGCGTATGACTGTACAAATTTTCAATGAACTTAGAAAAGTATTAAAAACAGAAGATGTTGGCTTAGTTGTAGATGCAGATCATTTATGTGTTTCATCAAGAGGTATTAAAGATATTACAAGTAGTACNGTAACAGTTGAATTAGGTGGAAAATTTAAAGACGATAAACAATGGACTAAATTTTTAGCATTAATAAAAACTGATAAATAATTATTAGGAAATATTATTATTAAATCTCAATTATTCATTCACAATACTTTAACTAGGAATAAGGAAGTTTTTAATCCTGTTAATCCTGAACACATCAGAATGTATACTTGTGGACCAACAGTATATAATTATGCACATATAGGAAATGCAAGACCTGCAGTTATCAGTGATTTGCTCGTCAGAGTTTTAAGACAACTTTACCCTAAAGTAACTTATGTCTCAAATATTACAGATATTGATGATAAGATTATAAATGCTTCTATTGAAACTGGTGATTCAATAGAAAAAATAACATCCAAGTATGAAAAAATTTATAATGAAGATATGCAATCTTTAGGTGTAATTAAGCCAGACATTCAACCGCATGCAACAGATTTCATTCAAGAAATGATTGAATTAGTTCAAAAAATGATTTCAAATGGAACTGCATATGCTTCAGATAATCATGTACTTTTTGATGTTACGAAATATGATTCATATGGAAAACTATCTGGAAGAAATATTGATGATCAGTTAGCAGGAAGCAGAGTTGAGGTTGCATCATATAAAAAAAATGCGGGTGATTTTGTACTTTGGAAACCAAGTGTGGATAATCAGCCTGGATGGGAATCACCATGGGGATTTGGAAGACCAGGATGGCATCTTGAATGTTCAACAATGGCTGAAGAAAGTTTAGGTTTACCATTTGATATCCATGGTGGAGGTATGGACTTAATTTTTCCCCATCATGAAAATGAAATTGCTCAAAGTTGTGGTGCTCATAATGAAAATAAAGACCCAAGTATTTTTGCAAAATATTGGATTCATAATGCAATGTTAAATATTGATGGTGAAAAAATGTCAAAATCGCTTGGAAACATTTTTTACATAAGAGATTATTTAAAAAATTATGATGGAGAAATTTTGCGTTTAGCACTTTTATCTGGACATTATAGACAGTCAATTAATTGGACTGATGAAACAATTAAGCAATCAAAAAATAACTTAGATAAATTTTACAGAATTTTAAATAAAGTTTCAGATGTTAAAATTAATGAAGATGATATTTATAAATGTCCATCAAAAGTGTTAGATGCGTTGTGTGATGATTTAAATACTTCAAAAGCATTTGCTGAAATTATTGATATATCTAAGAAATTATCTTTATCAGAAACATTAGAAAATAAGATTAAGTATAAAACACAATTGCTTGCATCAGCATATGTATTTGGTATTTTACAAAAGTCACCAAAAAAATGGTTGGGAATAGGTCAAACACAGGATAATTTAGATAGTCAACATATCGAAAATTTAATTAATGAGAGAAATGAAGCAAGATCATCTAAAAATTTCAGTAAAGCAGATGAAATTCGCAATAAGTTATCACAATTAGGTATTGAGATTGAAGATACTCCAAATGGAACAATATGGAGAAGTAAATAGTTTATGAAAGAAAAAGTAGTTAAAATCACATTACCAGATGGTACAGTTCTTAATAAACACTCAGGTGTAACTGGAATGGAAATAGCTCAAAGCATATCAAATGGCCTTGCTAAGCAATCTATTGTAATAGAGTTGAATGGAAAATTGCGAGACTTATCTTTTCCAATAAATGAGGACTCTGAATTAAAAATATTAAAAAAAGATGCAGATATTGCGTTAGAGCTTATAAGACATGATTGTGCTCACGTTATGGCTGAAGCTGTTCAAGAACTTTTCCCAGATACTCAAATTACTATTGGTCCTGCAATTGATAATGGTTTTTACTATGATTTTTCTTTCAAAAAGCCATTTATATCTGATGATTTAGAAAAAATTGAAAAGAAAATGCTTCAAATCATTGAAAAGAGTATGCCGTTTACTCGTGAAGTTTGGGATAGAAGTTCTGCTATCAGTTATTTTGATAATATTGGACAAACATACAAAAGTGAGATTATAAAAGATTTACCAGAAGATGAAGAAATTACTGTATACAAACAAGGAGAATGGCTTGATTTGTGTAGAGGTCCTCATATGCCAACAACTGGACATATAGGAAAAGCATTTAAATTGATGAAAGTGGCTGGAGCATACTGGAGAGGTGATGAAAAAAATGAAATGCTTACTCGAATTTATGGTACTGCTTGGAGAACAGAAAAAGAACTTAAAACATATTTAAATATGTTGAAAGAAGCAGAAAAAAGAGATCATCGAAAAATTGGTAAACAAATGAAAATATTTACTTTTGACGATGAAGTAGGCCCAGGATTACCTTTATGGTTACCTAATGGCTCTGTTATTATTGAGCAAATTGAACAATTAGCAAAAGAAACAGAAGAAGATGCTGGATACGACAGAGTAAAAACTCCTCATATAACAAAAGGTTCTCTTTATGAAAAATCAGGACATTTATCTCATTATAAAGAAAGTATGTTTCCAGCAATGGACATTGATGGAAATGAATACTATTTAAAACCAATGAATTGTCCTCATCACCACAAGATATTTGCTAGTTCACCTAGAACATACAAAGAACTTCCTTTGAGGTTAGCTGAATACGGTACATGTTATAGATATGAAAAGTCTGGNCAACTATTTGGCTTAATGAGAGTTAGAAGTATGCAAATGAATGATGCTCATATTTATTGTACNGAAGAACAATTTAANCAAGAATTTTTAGAAGTTTGTAAAATGTATTTAAAATATTTTGAAATTTTTGGAATTGAAAAATATGAAATGAGATTGAGNCTTCATGATCCTGATAAACTTGGNGAAAAATATGTTNATGAGCCAGANNTNTGGGTNAAAACAGAAAATTTAGTAAGAGAATCTTTNCAAGATGGTAAANTAAATTATGTAGAAATACCNGGTGAAGCAGCTTTTTATGGACCTAAAATTGATGTTCAAGTTTGGAGNGCNATTGGCAGAGAATTTACTTTAGCNACAAACCAGGTTGATTTTGCTGTTCCTGCTAAATTTAATCTAACTTACATTGATAATAAAAATGAAGATAANACTCCATTATGTATTCANCGTGCACCTTTAGGTACGCATGAACGATTNATTGGATTTCTAATAGAACATTTTGCAGGAAACTTTCCNTTGTGGTTNGCTCCNGTTCAAACTGCNATAATACCAATTTCTGANAAATTTAATGATTATGCTCAATCNATTTNTGATAGATTAAGAAAACAAAAAGTCAGAGTNAATATCGANCTAAGAAANGAAAAAATGGGTGCAAAAATACGTAATGCAGAAATTANTAAAANNCCTATCATGATTATCATTGGTGAAAAGGAAGTTGAAAGTGAAACATTATCNATTAGACGTAAATTTTCAGGTAATCAAGGTANTTTTAAGATTGATGATTTTATCNAATCAATAAGAGATGAAATTGATAAAAGGTCTTTATAAATTACATTTTTTAACATAAAAATTTNGATANAATTAATTATTTTTGTTTTAAGANNNTTAGAANTTATTTAGGATAAANTATGAAAATACTCATNTCAACACTNTTAAATATTAGCATANTTTCATCTTTATTANTTTGTGGGATGATGAAGCCAACAGATGNACANTTCATTTCATATATNCATGTTTTATTTGAATGGGANCAAGAACCTGATGCTAATTTGTATAACATACAAATATCACAAAATTCACAGTTTACAAATTTAATTTTAGATTTAAATACACCTGATTTANCATACATTTATAAAGATTATGATATTAATTGGAANCANAGNTATNATTGGCGNGTCAGACCNATATATGANGACAATTCNTACGGNGATTGGATTGATTCTTTTACTTTTAGAGTTAGAGNNAGAAATAATACAGGAAATATNCAAACNTCAATGATTAATGAAGATGCTTATTATGATGGANTAACAATAATGGGTGATTTATCAAACGANAATNGAAGTATAGTTTTNGANAAAGATGGNAGACAAATATGGAATGATCATAANAAAAATTTTATNATGAACTATATAAATGAGTATGGTCAAATATCTGGTTGNAGTTTCAATGATTTTCCNACATACACTGGTTCAGTCATTAATTATGATAATAATTATCAATGGACNGGTCCAGAAGACNAATNTATTGATGTTCATGAAGTTAAGTCTATACCAAATGGAAACTACATGGGGTTTGTNTGGGAATNTCAANAAGGTCCAATTCCGCTTGGTGANTGGACAAATCTTTACAGAGGTCTTGGTTATGAAGCAGATGGTNTTACAAATGAATANCCTTGGTTTGGTCAAGCAATTGTTGAATGGGATNAANATGGTAATGAGATTTGGCGTTGGAATCCATTTGATCATTTTTCNATGAATGATTATGATATATATGGTGGNACTTGGTGGAATGCTTATTTTGATGGTCAATTTGATTGGATGCATTCTAATGCATTTTATTTTGATGAANAAGAAAGNGCNATATATTTTTCTGCTAGACATTTATCNAGAATAACAAAAATTGATTATCCTTCAGGTGAGATTATATGGATGATTGGCATGCCATCTGGNTACAATACTGGAGATGAACATATTTGTNCTGAGTTAGGTTTCACATGGCAACATAATGTNCATCTGTTAGAAAATGGNAANATTACATTATTTGATAATGGAAATCTTAGTGGATTATTTGGTCAAGATGCAACGAGTCGTGCACTNGAGTTTAGAGTGATTGATAACAGTTATTGTGAAATGATTTGGGAATATACATTACCACATTGGGATACTGAGCAATGGGATTTATTTGGNCCTTGGATGGGAAGTGTTCAAACTTTAGAAAATGGAAATAAGTTNATTAATACTGTTGGAGCAGGTGGACATGTTTTAGAGGTTACNCCTNAGCAAGATATTATNTGGTANGCGGCCTTTAATATTACAAATAGTCAAGAAGANCCTGGAGGAAATTATAGATCNTTTCGTATCCCTTCAATACATCCAAANGCACATTTTGTAAAATTTGATAATTATAAAATTGAAGATTNAAATGAAGGAATTCATTTATCAGATAATAATTTAAGATTTACTGTTTCAAACAAATCTGGTTATAAACAGATATATTTATTTTCAATGGAAGATACTAATGNGTGGTTTGAAACTATTGAGAATCAAGAAATTATAATTGATCCATATTCTTCACANGAAATAANNTTAAACGCTCAGTTCANCTCTGANATAACTAATCTTAATTTTGAAATCAAGCCTAAATTTCATANATATGATAANAAGGNTTANTCTTTTAACATTTANAAAAATCAAATGGTTGGTGATATTAATTTAGATAATACANTTAATGTTCTTGATGTTGTNATATTNGTAAGTATTATTTTAGGTAGTANTGATGCAACATNTAATTCTGATGTAAACTTAGATGGTATTATAAATGTTTTAGATGTAGTTACATTAATTAATCTTATTCTTTCATAAAATTTTTTATAAATTATTAATATGATTTATCAACTTAAAACNTCTTATANATGAATGATATAACGCNTNCCGGNCTGGATANCANATTCTATATNTAATTTTAAAATTTAAGNGGATTTTTATGAAATTTTTTCAAATNANAACATNNATATTAACTTTTTTATTTGCANTNTCTTGNACAAAAAATAATGATTCTTTATCTGATTCAAGANCTTTTGAATTTACCTATCAAGTAANTTTAGAGCCTTCTCAACAAAAAGTTGAACTATGGTTTCCTATTGCAAAAACAAATGAAACTCAGGTAATCTCAAATGAAANNTTAGATAGTGGGCAANTGACTTGTGAAAAACATGTTGAGCANGTTCATTCAAATCATTACTATTATTGTTATAGCAATGAAGGTCTGCNAGAATCAATGACATTAACTTATAAAGNTGANGTTAAAAGATATGAGCATAATGAAATTGATTATGCANATCTTAATCCAGATAATTATGATAAAGGAACAGATAATTTAACAGTACCAGAAGGNAATNTTTTTCAAGAAATTATTGATGAAAATAATTTAACAAGTTCAGATATNAGAGGTGTTTATTATTATGTGCTCAATGGTATGCATTATGGCAAACCAACAGGNGATAAAGATAATCCTAATTATAAATATATTAGTGGTGGAATAAATAAAAATACAGGNAAGGAATGGTTNCCAAAAGATATTACATANGGNAGATTNAANGTAACCCAGGATATGTTAGTTGAAAAACAAAACAAAAAAGATAGNTATGCTTNNGGTAATGGTAATGCTATNTATGCNTGTGATATAGGGGTNGGNAATTGTACGGATTACCATTCTTATTTTATGTCATTATCTAGAACTATGNATGNACCAGCAAGGTTTCATATGGGATTTAATGTTCCAAAAAGTGGNTCAGAAGGAAAAGTTGGNGGTTATCANTGCTGGGCTGATTATTATNTTGATGGANAAGGTTGGTATCCAGTTGATATTTCTGAAGCAGATAAAGATCCAGAAAAAGCNGAATATTACTTTGGTACATTAAATAAAGATAGAGTTGAATTTACAACAGGNAGAGATTTAGAGTTAAAAAACTATAAAAAACATGTAAATTTCTTTATATANCCACTTGCTGAGGGNACNACTTTTACTAAAGCTTTTAGTTTTAAAAACATTTAANCAAGGAGAGAAAAATGAAAAAAATATTACTTAGTATCATTGCTATATCATTTTTAATGAGTGAAATACAGTTNAGTGGTGATGCAAGATTTAGACCNAGATATGATATANTNGAAAATNGNGATGGTTCATCTACATCTAATTTATATTATATGTATAGNGCNAGACTTAATATGAAANCTGATATTGGAGAAGGTTGGTTTTTTAATACTAAATTAGGNACAAANAGTGTTGCTGNAATGACAAAAATTGGAGATTCTGGTAATCAGCCTGGAATTTTAACTTCNTACAGNCCATCAGTCTCATTNATGGAACTTTATTTTGGTCAAATGAAANAANATTGGGGTTTTTGGGCAGGTGCTTTNCCTNTAAAGTACAATCCATCTCTTGATTTGCATTTTTATGATGATAAGCTTGTCGATATACCATTTGCGNTGTTTAGNAATAGTTCAACTCTTGGATTTGCAGGATATAAAGTAATTTCTGGCTATAAATTNAACTGGTTTTTATCAGTAGATAATAATGTAGTTGAAAGAGAAGAATTTANTGAAGATGAACCTGTAGATGATTGTGACGATTTTACATTGGGTATTGATGCNTTTTTAAATTTTGGCTCTGTATCGTTTACTCCAAGGTTTTTAACTTCTTTTGGTGGTACTGAAGATGATATTTATCCTACAACATTTGGTGGAGATATTATACTTCCAAATATTGCTGGNTTTGATTCAGGAATGTCTTATTATATGTCAGCNAATGGTGAAGAGNGTGATGAAGGTTATTATGAGGCTGACCATATGAGATTTTCATTATCAAGATCAATAAATGATGGAAAATTAAAATTATTTTATGANATGGCNCGTAAAGATGATGATAATGTATCATATCTATGGCTTTCTTATTCGCATATATGCTATAAAGGTGATNTGGGTGAAGTAANAATGNCACCTACATTTAGATTNCAAACTGGTANNAATGCNGGTANTGANNNNTNTGATGAAGATTNTTCNAGATCTAAAATTGAACTTACTACACAAATNAAGTTTAAATAANNTTNNNTNTNGCNNTTAAAATGCTNATNTATTTTAAATATATNAGNATTTTAATNATGTCAATATTTTACATTAATGTTGGCATGAAACANTTTANAGANCCAATCTGGTTTACNCATATTATACCTCCANTNNTATCNAANTTTGATNTNNTNTTAGTNTATNTAAGTGGTTATTTNGAAATTNCTTTTGGTATNATGCTTNTTATACCNATGCTTAGGAAAATTTCTGCNTATGGNTTNATTTTATTNTTANTAGCAGTTTANCCNGCTAATTTNTATTTNGCATTTNATCAACNNCCGCAAGAATTAATTGGAATTAGTGCATTTGCAGCTTCATGGGTNAGACTTCCAATTCAATTTATTTTTTTAGGTCTTGCCTATTGGCANTCTANGGATTAATCCAAGGTATAAAATATTTAAGAGTTTTTCNATAGCCAATAGATANTTCATAAGATTNTATTTNAGNATCAGGNGCATCTTCAGGTATAANTGAATTATCTTTAACATATTTNAAATTAANACTTAAACTACCTTTNTCTTTATCACTAAATATTAAGCCAATAGTTGGNATNAAAAANTTTGATTTTGNGTTTGGAGCTTTTTCNNCATTCCAGAAAGCATCTGATGTATTAATAAAAGCTAACCCNAAACTTAGTCCCTTTGGTTGCCATNTTTTTTTCAATTTTGTAGCAAATAGTATTGAACTAACTCCAACAATTGTTNTACTGGCTTTATATCCATATNTNCTTTCATTTAGAGGANTTTTATAATTAAGTGTNAANCCATAAAATGTTGGAATATANCTTTTTTTAGTCATGTTTTTTATATAGTACTGCAATTCAANATTTGATTTATAGCAACCATCACTCAAAGAAAAATGTCTATGATCTTCATAGGTTCCATCATCATTTTNTAAAAAAGGATTAATAGTAAGNACACTATTTGATGGAATTATNANTCCTNCTCCAAGAAAAATCCTAGATCCTGAAGTATTTCCAGTATTAGTTANTAAATATTTTAAATTTAATGTGGCATCACCTATGGCACTNCCATTAGCATTTAAAAAATCTTGAAGAGAATGNTCATCNCGATGATGCGNACTTTCTTCACTTCTCATCCAATCCATANTTCNTATACCAATGNNTTGTTGGTANCTAAAGTTNACATAATTNGNTAAACCAATTGTAAGAGTAGGTGTGATNANATTTGTAACTAAATTTCCANCATGTTCAAAATTTTCATTTCCAATNGCNGCATGTGTCCAATCAANATATTGNAAATTATAATTTCCAGAAACCATAACTTGACCTGCCCANANTCCAANTCCATTATCTGCATTACCAACTGGTAAAGATGGGTTAGCTCAGAGNGCTCATTGTGGATANAAANTGAAAGAAATAAAGAGTAGGATTAAAATGATATGTTTCATACTATAATATATGAAATCAATTTTNTTTTACACAATTTTATTATGTTTATCTTTNTCTCAAATTCCTGAAAAACGGGTTGTCGCAGAATGGGAACCTGCTATTGGAACAATGATAAGATGGCCACTTGGAATNCCTTCAGATCTTGTAGNTGAATTAGCTAGTGATGATATAGTTTATGTTTTAGTTGAAAATGGTTTTCAACAAAGTGCTGCAACACTTTCATTTAATCAATCAGGTGTTAATATATCAAATGTGGAATTTATATATACNGATACATATAGNCATTGGACTAGAGATCATGGNCCNGANTTTTTATTAGGTATGGATTCNTGGGAAGTTATTAATCAAAAATTTAATGGTTANCCTGANAATTATGGNTGNNANCTTGAANAACAAGANTGTGATGAGGATATGNTNCTNACNGATTGNNNNGGNACTGAATTTTGTAATAATCAACCTGCNTANCCAGANGANGGTTATGATTGNTATATTAANAATGANNNATGTGAAGATTTTAATGGAGANGGNCAAATTATTGATTGGCTTGGTGATGGNTATTGTGATGATGGANATTGGGGTTTANANTTTATNTGNGATGAGTNNAGTTATGATTGTGGNGATTGTGGNGGTGAAATTATAGATCCNAANGGATANTGNNATGATAATNCANTAANTNTTAGANAGAAAAATAAATAATNCNAGANCAANNAATAATNTANNAAGAGCATGGGANGAAGATGATGATACNAANATNGATTTTGCTAANCAATTAGGNTGGGATATNAANGATTTAGATNTGTANTGGACNGGTGGNAATTTTATGACNGATGGATANGGNANGGCATTTTCNACNCAACTNATGGTNAATGAAAATNAAATTGNAAACNAAGTTTTTAAAGAAATNATGAATCANGAATTATTTTTATCAGATTATTATATTTTAGAAAATCCAAATGAGATAAGTATACAACATATAGATTGCATGGCTAAACTTGTGGANNCAGAAACAATNATTATTAAGCAAGTTTCNGAATCTAGNCCNGAATANGANTGTATTGAAGATTTTGCAGAGTCNTTTTATAGTTTAAATACTTNTTATGAAAGNCCTTTTGAAATCAAAAGAATATTTTGCCCAGAGGTACCAGGAGGTNCCTGGGAAAATAATCCAGTAGCNGCTTATACNAACTCATTAATATTAAACGATAAAGTTTTGGTTCCAATGTACGGTTTGCCTGAAGATGATTTAGCNATTCAAACATTCAGAGATGCTATGCCAGGNTATGAAGTAATTGGATTTAGTGGANCAAATTTTGATCCTTGGTANTCTGAAGATGCTCTTCATTGTAGAACAAAAGGAATTTTTNACAAGGATATGATTCATATTTCACATAAATCAATTAGAACTAATGAACTTTTTACAAATAATATAAATGTAGAAGTTGAAATTATTGATTANGGAAANAATAATGCTGAAATGGATAGAGTTCTTGTTTATTGGAAATATAGTGATAATGATGGACCATATATTGATTTTGANCTAAATTTTGATGGAACATCAGATAATGGTTTATTATACTCTGCCCAATTTCCTATTATCAACGTNAATGCAGAAATTGAATATTATATAGAAGTTCAAAATAANATTGGTGATGTANTNAAACATCCCNTANCNGGTTGGCACAATTTTANATTNGAAAATATNANNGGTGACATTAANCAAGATAGTTTGATTAATATTCAAGATGTAATTTTATTAATTAATGATATTTTAAANGATAATTTTAGTTTNATATCAGATNTTAATNNTGANGGTCAANTNGATGTTCTTGATGTNGTATTNTTAATTAATTTAATNTTAGANTAACAAAATGAAAAATTTCNTANTTTATNTNTTAATTACATTTTTAAANGCNATCAANTTCAGTGAGGATATTTCTTCTATCATTTATAATAATTGCACNTCATGTCATAGANCAAGTGAAATAGGAGCATTTCTTCCTTTAGANAATTATCAAGATGTTTATAATAATAGATCATTAATAGCATATGCTNTTGGAGNAGATGATGATTTAAGACATGGNAATCCAATGATGCCACCATGGCCTCCAGATCGTGAATTTAGTACACTTTTAGATGAAAGATATTTAGNAGATNANGAGATNGATTTGATTNTTAGTTGGATTGAAAATGGTGCNATNCANGGAGATCCNAACCTTGAATATCCNATGCCAAATTTNCCAGATGGNTCTACATTAGGNCAGCCAGANTTAGTGTTTGAAATGGAAGANTCACACTTCATTGAGGGAAATTATGANGATGATTATAGATGTTTTGTTTTTTCNCTAGAAAACGAANAAGAAATTGAGTTATCNGCTATTGAGTTNAGGCCTGGCAATAGAGAAGCTGTNCATCATGCAATTATAACTTATGTGCCGCATGGTNNAGCAGACCACTTGGAAAATTCAGATAATCAATACGGCTATGAATGTTATGGTGGATTTAATTTAAGTACTNCAACTGATTTAATTGGTGGGTATGCACCTGGTCTATCATCTGTTGAGTATCCAGAAANTATTGGAAGAACAATTCCTCAAAATTCAGATATTNTAGTNCAAGTACACTATGCTCCATTATTAACAGATCAAGAAGATTTNTCTTCCATAAATTTATTTTATAAAGAAGAGAATATNGAAAGAGAAATTAATCAATATATTTTTGATTTTTGGGAATTTGNATTACCACCAAACCAAGTTACATCAATTACAAGAAATCTTTATATAGAAAATGATATTAGTATGGTTAATATTTTNCCACATTGTCATTTATTAGGACAATCCTGGGAAATCTNTGCAACTACTANNGAAAATGATACNATTCCNATTATTAAAATTCCTAAATGGGATTTTGATTGGCAAAGTTTTTATTACCCAGAATTTTTACTTAAAATTCCTGCTGGTTCTACTTTAACTGCTACATGTNTTTATGATAATACAATAAATAATCCNGATAATCCTAATAATCCNCCACAATGGGTATACCCNGGAGATGGAACNAATGATGAAATGTTTTTCATACCAATAGAATATTTAGATTATCAANNTGGAGATGAAGATATTTATTTAGGTGNTGATGATCAATGTTTAATTTTTGGTGATCAAAATCANGATAGTTACTTGAATGTGTTAGACGTTNTAATTTTAGTNAANATTATATTAGAATCTAACGATTCCTCATGCGCTGATTTAAATTCAGATTCTGTNGTTAATATTTTAGATATTATTATTTTAATTGANATGATACTNANNTGATGAAAAAAGTACTTTACATANTTTTTATTTCNTTANTATTACCNTTTGCAAAAAAAATTAATGCAGGNCCAATGGTAGGTTATTCTAGNAAAATGGAAGTTGCTTTATGGATTCAAACAACATCTGAATGCGATGTAAAATTCATTTATTGGGATAAAACAAAACCAGATATCATTTTNGAAACAGAAACTTTTAAAACAGATAAANAATCAGGTTTTACAGCAACTTTAATTGCTGATAANGTTATTTCTGGNAGTGAATATTTTTATCAGCCCNTTGTTGATGGTAANAAAATTGAATTTGAATATTCTTTAGAGTTTAAAACTCAAAAACATTGGGAATATAGAACAAATCCACCCGATTTTAGTTTTGCTTTTGGTAGTTGTGCTTATACTAATGAANAAGATAAAGACAGACCAGGAAAAAGTTATGGNGGAGATTATTTNATATATTCTTCAATACTNGANAAAAAACCAGATTTGATGATATGGCTTGGTGATAATGTTTACTTTAGAGANCCAGATGATTCAAGAACTGGCGTATATCATCGTTATAGTCACGATAGATCATTACCNGAGTTNCAACCACTTCTAGGNTCTGTACATCATTACGCAATNTGGGATGATCATGATTATGGCCCAAATAATTCAGATAGAAGTTTCATTTATAAAAATATTACACTNNAAGCATTTAAAGATTTTTGGGCAAATCCAACTTATGGATTNGGTGANAANCAAGGTATTACCACTCAATTTAAATGGTCNGACATAGATTTTTTTCTTTTAGATAACCGTTTTTTTAGAACACCTCAAAATAGAAAAAATATNTATAGAGAAATATTAGGNGANAATCAAGTTCAATGGCTAATTGATGCATTATTAAATAGNAAATCACCTTTCAAAATCATTGCNATAGGGGGTCAATTTCTAAATTCAGAAAAAGTTTATGAGAATCATATCAATTGGGAAGAAGAACATAAAAAAATTCTGGATTTAATTAGTAAAGANAAAATAGAAGGCGTTATTTTNATTACTGGAGATAGACATTTTTCAGAAGTATCAAAAATGGAGAGNTATGGCGAATATCCATTACATGATTTNACAGTATCNCCATTAACTTCAGGATTTTGCGATATATGTATTGAAGAAAAAAATAAANANAGNATAAANGGTAGTGGTGTATTTGAAAGAAATTTTGCTACTATAAAAATTCATGGACCTTACAAAAATAGGGAATTNAAATATACNATTTTTAATAGTCATGGNGANCCTTTATGGACTTACAATATTAATGAAAATGAATTAAAATATGANAAATAATTTATGGTCTAAAGACNACCAATCTGCTAAAAAAAANTTTATANATTCTATTGNTNTTCTNNNAAGNAAAGATATTGAAGTTCAANTTGATAGTTTAGAAATAAATGAATATGATNNTGATGGAAATAGTTTATGTATTGATATTGCATATATTGGTAAAATTGATGCGAAAAAAATNTATATATCTACATCTGGAATACATGGTGTTGAAGGTTTTGCTGGTTCAGCAATACANCTTGAAATTTTAAATAATATTAAAGAAATTCCAGATGNTATAGCTTTTATTTTTGTTCATATTTTAAATCCTTGGGGNATGTCCTGGTTAAGNAGAGAAAATGAATCAAATGTTGATTTAAANCGTAACTTCTTATATGGAAANGAACAATATANTGGTTCTCATCCTCATTANTCTAAACTTGATAAATTGATAAATACTGCTANCNNACCTANAAGATACAATTNNTTTAATATNCAACTTTTTTTTCANAGTTTGATTNATGGNAAAATNAAAACAAAGCAAGCTTATGCNGANGGGCAATATGATTTTCCAAAAGGGTTNCACTTTGGTGGTCNCAAATTAGAAAAGGGTCCTAATAAATTTATTGANTACTTAAAGTNAAAATTAAAANATGTNTCAAATTGNATGTGGATAGATTTACATACAGGTTTAGGACCNTCAGGTGAAGATGCTCTGTTAGTAGATTTGAATTCAAAAGATAAAAAATATAAAGAATTAAAGTCTCAAAATTTTGGACATAGAATTGCAAGTTTAGATCCAAAAGAAGGNGTTGCATATAAAATTAGAGGAGGAATGCAAANAGGNATTGAATTAAGATTTCCTNAAATTAACTGGACNNGNATTACTCAAGAATTTGGAACCATAAATGGAATCAGTGTTATAAGTTCNCTTCGAACAGAAAGTTCATGGGTTCATTATAGTAAACTTAAAGATGAAGATATTATTAATCATTGGTGTAAAAAAGACTTATTAACTGCTTTTAGNCCNTTTAATAANAAATGGGAAANTAAAATTGTTTNNAGAGGTTTAAAATTATTTAATCAAACACTCAANATTTTAANAAANCAAAGCACTACTTNATTTTNTTNANTATTGGAATTGATAAAAATCTAAGAAAAACAGATACTAACATTGAGAAATGAATAGGNATTAAATTAAAATTTTTNGAAAANTCAGCAANAAATTTTGATTCAACTAATAGACCNGCTAAAATACCTCCCNNTAAAATAGCAAACCCTCGAATNAAANTATTTAAAGCAGAGAAATGGATTACATCCTCTTTTTCAGATATTTTATATACTAAGTTAAAAGATGATAATGTGTATGCTGAAAAGCAAATTCCTGCTAAAATAGAAACTAGAAATGTAGCAATTATTTGTAATTGATCATTGAGATAGTAAAGTAAAATCCATAAAATTGGTAAAAATACAATTGTATAAGTAGATAACTTTAGTACTTTATAATCTCCAATTTTTTCACACAGTTTTCCAAAGTAATTTGAGCTGGAAAAGTTTGATATTTGCCATAAAGTCATATTAATTGTATATATGAAAACACTAAGCTCCATTGTCCTTAATATATAGATTGAAAATAAAGGACCAAAAAACATAATCGAAAAATTTATATAAGAACTAAACATTATATAATAGAAACTTTTATTTTGTCGATTAACTAAATTTTTGAAAGTGTATATATATTCAATTAAGTTTTTAGTTTCTCTTTCTTCAAAATTAAATTTTTTATTTAAATAAAATGCAGAAATTGTTCTACCAACAAATGCAGCAATGAAAATAATACTAAATCCAAAAATCATATTTTCATTAAAAATATCTAATATATATCCTGCTACAAATGTTGCTAAAAAAGATATAAATCCTATGATTCTGTTTCTTTTACCAAAATATCTGGCCCGAATCCTTCTAGGTACAAAATAGCCCATCCANGCNGTCCNAGCNGGNTGAATGATNGTNCCNATTGTCCAATAAAAACANCTCCANATTAAAATATATTTNTANGTAGGTTTNTNAAANANTAAATANATNAANANAANCCATAANAGNGCTTGAANATATGACATNGTAACAACAAATTGNTTAATNTCTCTAAANTTATTTTTNAGANTTGCNGAAAATANTTGAAAACANGANCCNANAAANGGNGGNAANGANCTNAAAAAAGAAATTTGNAANGNNGAAAATTGTAGAAATACTGCACATGCAGATAAGAATGTTTCACCACCACCATACATGATTGCCCAGAAACAACCCTCAATAGTTGAAAGCTTTAAATTTTGTTTAACTTTTTGTATTTTCATTAATATATAATAATATTTGCAATATAGAAACTTAAAAACCCTAGTATTAAGCCAAATATAGTATCACTTAAAAAGTGAACTCCCAAAAATACACGAGATAAGCCAACAATTACAGGCCATATAAATAGCAAATTTAGTCCATCAAAAAAAGAGTTGGTAATTAGTGCACTAATCATAGTTCCTGAAGAATGGCCAGATGGTAAACTATATTTATCTGGAGGTTTTACAAGAGCTTTTACTTCTTTGTAAATTTCAAAAGGTCTGTTTCTTTTAGTTATATTTTTAATCAAGTAATAGGATGGATAATGAATTCCATAAGCTAATAAACCTAATTTAATCGCTTCAATGCCTATGTTTGTATCAATTAATATTGTAATAAAAGCATATGTTATGTACATCCACCATTCACCTGAAAAAGTAAAAATTCTAAAAAAATAAAATATTAAATTATATTTTTTGGCAATATTATTAAGTAAAATCGATATATTTTTTTCAAAATCATTCATTTGTAATACAATGTAAAATTATTTGACTAATTCATAGATATATATTAGTTTGAAATACTAATAAATACGTAAATATATTATTATTATTTTAGGGAAAATTACAAAATGAAAAATATCTTAATTTTAATTGTTACTGTGTCACATATTTTTTCGTATCAAATTTATAAAGAAATAAAAATTGAAAATGTTGATGATGANTTGGTTTCAACTTTACATTTATTAAATGTTGAAATTGATCATGTTCATATTGAAAATGATAATTCTATTAAATTTGCAATTTCAGAATCAGATTTAGATAAAATTCAGACTTACAATATTCCATATACCGTAATACATGAAAATTTAGAAGAATTTTATGCTTCAAGACTTACTAATGATTATGAATCTAGAGATTTTGAACTTGGCTCTATGGGTGGATATTATACATTTAATGAAATTGTTGAAAATTTAGATGAACTACATCAAGATTATCCAAATTTAGTTGCTGAAAAAATTTCTATTGGCCTAACACTCNAAGGAAGAGATATTTGGGCTGTAAAGATGAGTGATAATCCTAATTTAGATGAAGATGAAGCTGAGGTTTTATATACTGGCCTTCATCATGCTAGAGAACCTATGAGTTATATGAATCTATTTTATTATATGAATTGGTTGGTTGAAAATTACNAGACTGATCAAATGGCTCGAGATATTTTAGATAATAGGGAATTATGGTTTATTCCTGCTATAAATCCTGATGGATTGATTTATAANCAGCAGATTGCTCCNAATGGTGGTGGTATGCAAAGAAAAAATGCCAGAGAAACTTGTAATGGAGGTGTAGATGGAGTTGATTTAAATAGAAATTATTCATTTATGTGGGGTTTAGATAATCAAGGTTCAAGCCCAGACGGATGTGATGAAACATATAGAGGAACTAGTCCTTTTTCAGAGCCTGAAACTGCAGCGATTGAAGCATTTATTGATGATCATGATTTTCCAGTAGCATTTAACTATCATAGNTANAGTAATTTACTATTACATCCATTTGGATATACAGAGCCTAATCCAATGGATGAAGAAGATATAGAAACATTTACTGAAATAGGTGAAGAACTTGTTAGTGTGAATGGATACTTACTAGGTACTGGAGTTGATATATTATATGCCGTTAACGGTGAAGCATGTGACTGGATGTATGGNGAACATGGAATATTTGCTTATACTCCTGAGGTTGGTTCAGGACAGGATGGATTTTGGCCTGCAACAAATAGAATAATTCCTCTATGCGAAGAAAATCTTTATGCGAATCAATATTTAGCATTAGTTGCTGGTTCAAATTATANTTCAGATATTAGTTTAGAAAACGAAATTTTTGTTCAAGGTCAAAGTTACCCATTAAATATATCAATCAAAAATACAGGTTTAAGTTCTTCATCTGGGGATGTTCTTATAGATGTGATATCTTCAAACAACTTAATATTTGAGTTGTCTGAAATAAATGTAGGTAATTTAGAATCTGGTCAAAGTATAGATTTAGGAAACATAACATACTTTGAAGTTTCTCAATCAGCATTAGAGGGTTCAGTTGAAGAAATTATTGTTAATGTATATGACGGTTATAATGTTATATCAAGTAATTCCTTAACAATATTAATTGGACAACCTGAGGTTGCANTCAATGAAGAGTTTGAGATTCAATCATCTTGGATTGCAGGAGTTAATGGTGATGACGCTTCNGCTGGTATATGGGAAAGAGCAATACCTAATCCAACTTATGATGATAATGGACAAATAATTCAACCTGATTTTGATCACACTGAAAATGGACAATATTGCTTTGTGACTGGAAATGCAGTATCACAAAATGATAGTGAATTTGGCTTTGATGACGTTGATGGAGGAAAAACAACTTTAGTTTCGCCAGAGTTTGATTTATCAAATTATTCTACAGCAGCTGTATCATATTGGAGGTGGTATTCTAATTCAGCAGCTGGAGGAGCAAACCCAGGTAATGATTTATGGAGAGTTGATGGTTCAAACGATGGTGGAAATACNTGGATTAATTTAGAATTAACAGACCAAAANTCAAATGAATGGACAAAACATCAATTTATATTAAATGAAAGTACAATACCATTATCTAATCAAATGAAATTTAGATTTATAGCTGAAGATATATATTATGAAGGAGATAATGGTAGTGGTGGATCAATTATCGAGGCTGCACTAGATGATTTTCAAATTTTAGTTTTNGATGATAATTTAGNTGGTGATGTCAATTATGATGGTGATTTAAATGTTCAGGATGTTGTAATTATGATCAATATGATATTAGGCAATATTGAACCTGATTTAATCGCTGATATTAATAATGATGGTGGTATTAATATACAAGACGTCGTTCTTTTAATAAATTTAATTTTAAGATAATTTTAATTGAAAAGAATACTTTTTAATATACTAATTGCATCGTCATTTATTATTTCAAATGAAATAATAGAATTTAAAAGTGCCAATCCTTTCTCATTTAGAGATATTATAACAAATCTTGAAAATCAAGAAAACCAAGATGTTTTTGGTATTTTAAGATTTCCAGATAACTTTGACCCAAATCAAAAATACCCTCTTATAATTGGTGTTGCAGGGAGTTTGGATTGGAGTGAACATCACTTTGAATATCTTGAAATGTACCGCAATTTAGGTATAGCAACATTTGAACTTAATAGTTTTAAAAGTAGAGGTGTAAAGTCTACAGTTGGAAGTCAAACTCAAGTTACCACAGCAATGATGATTCTTGATTTGTATAACGCATTTGAAACTCTTGCCACNCATAACAACATTGATAAAAAAAAATGTTGGATTAACAGGTTGGAGTCTAGGGGGAGCAGTAACTTTATTTTCAGGATGGAAACCTCTTAAAGATGCAATTGGTANAGATTTAAAATTTGCATCTCGTTTAGCATTTTACCCTCCATGTTTTGCAGTTCCTGACAAAATGGATTTTGAAAATATACCTACACATATTTTAATTGGAGAATTTGACAACTGGACACCAGCTCAAGCATGTATTGATTTTGAAGAATTAATGCAATCAAAAAGTTATAATTTTAATGTAACAGTTTATGATAGTTCGTATCATTCTTTTGACAGGTCAACTGGATTAGAATTTATAGAAAACGCATATTCTTTTGAAGATTGTAGTTTTNGAATTGGAAATGATGGNTCAGTCTTAATGAATTTTTTAAATATTCCAATGACAACCCCTACACTTCAAAAATTGGGACTTATTTTTTGCGCAGAAAGAGGTGCGATGATTGGAACAAATATTTCAGCAAAGCAAAAAGCCTTTAAATTTTCAGAAAAGTTTATGTCAGAACACTTGTTAGGNAAATAAATTATGTTTGAAAAATTACCATTAGATCAAAGTTGGAGTTTTCATAATAATTTTTCTTTATTTATGTTTATTGTAATTTTTTTTATAACCCTCTTAGGTTATTATTTACAAAAAAAAAATAATTCAGTTCTAATAAGGAAAATTTCTTATTTGATTATTTTGTTTTGTATATGTCAAGAATTTGTAGATTATTTTCATAGAGCATTTTTAGATCCAAGTTATTCGATATCNTGGCAAAAAGATTTGCCTCTCCATTTTTGTCATTTTGCCTTTTATTTTTCTTTATTTGCCATATACTTAAAATTTCATAATAATTTTAGTGAAAATGAAATGTCAACTAAATCTATTAGAATTCAATTTTTTTTTGATGCTGCATTCATTCTTGGTATGTCTGGTGCACTACAAGGTATATTTACACCAGACTTCAAGCACATACATAACTATCTAGGAATTATATGCGCTCAATTACAGCACTCGCTTATTATTTTAAATGTATTTTGGTTGATGTCAGCTTATAAAATGAGATTAAAATTTCATGGTGCAGTTTATACNTATATATTTATTAACCTTTTAGTTCCTTTTGCTATATTGCTAAATATCTTTTTAGGTACTAATGCTTCAGGTGATTTTTCGAATTATCTATATATTATGGAGTTACCTAATGTTGATAATTTTTTACTAGATTTTGTTTTAGATAAAACTTTTCCAAACTTTATTTTATATGTTCAACCACTGATTATCGTTTATATATTAGTTTTATACCTACCATTTTTTATATTAAACAGATTTAAAAAATAAAATATGAAATACACATCAATTTTAATTGTTAGTTTTATTTTCTCTCAAGTTCATTTTGTAGACTTACCAGATTCTACAGGTGTATATCAACCCATTATAATTGAAAATTGTTTAGGTTTAGATATTGGAGACGAAATAGGTTTATTTGATTTAAATGGACTTATATCTAGTGATTGTTCTGATGATTATGCCGAATTATTAGTTGGCTCGGGTGTATACAACGGTAATCAANTNACAATTACTAGTTTTGGCTCTATTGNCTATTGTGATTTTGAAAATGGATATCAATTACCTGGNTGGATTGGTGGACATGATATTTATATCAAAGTCTGGGANGCATCATCAGATACAGAGTTCNTTCCTGNNGTAAATTATATAACNGGTAGTGGANAATGGGGTGATATTTTTACNGTAATTGATGAATTAGTTGTTAATGANNTNTCTATTAATAATTCTAATNATNATTTTAAGTTATTTGATGTNTACCCNAANCCATTTAATTCAACCNTATCCATTCNAATNAATGAAGANTTNCAGANNTCATNTAAAATTAATATNTTTGATTTAAATGGAAAANTAGTTGANACNATANATAATAAAGATTTAATTNATAAAANTTTTAATTATAATGCTTCAAATTTAANTAGTGGNATTTACTTANTAAANTTTANTAGTAAAGATANAAANTTAACNAAAACTNTAACTTTAATTAAATAAAAAAACCCTCANNCTAAAATCNTGAGGGTTTTTTNTNAAAATGTTGTATTCTCGGTATTAATAAAACATTTCTATATNAATCTATTAAAATTTNTATNATTNTTTTGTGATTGATATCAATTAATTAAATAGATTTTTAAAAAATGACATTATAGGAGANTCATCNCCACTACCTGGCTTTTCTTTCAAAGAGCAAGAATAATTATTTTCTTTNAGTGCTGCTACNATCATTTTNTCACTAACTAACTTATCATCNTATACAACAACCATGCTCGATGTTTCGAAATTAACATCTTTAGATTTAATACCTTCAAGTGTATTTAGTGCTCTATTGATTTTTTTAACNCAACCATTTCCACACATCATACCTTTNACATCATAAGTTGAAGTTTTTTCAGCAGAAAAAACCATACCTACAAATAACANNATACTTAATAATAATTTCATTTTTTTTNCTCCTTTTAANGTTATNATTAAGAATTTAAAATAAGATTAACTAATAATACAATATCTAAAACATTTANAATANCNTCATCATTTAAATCTGCCTCAGNNNAATATTCNGCATTTGAGACTATCANGTTTACTATGATNACAACATCNANTACATTAATGATTTCATCACCATTTATATCNCCAATTACNGTNTTATCNATAANTGATACATTTATGGGAACTACGATATTTGATTCATTNCTATTAGATTCAATCAGAATATANGANACTTCACTTGAACTNNTNANTTGATTNGAATCAACTTCAANATCATATATNGNCTGNTCACCANAGTAAAGTGTATTTGAATCATTTATTGGTGTAAGCCATTGACTATTTGGTTTGAATGTTAATTTTAGATTATCATGTACATANTCATCATTATAAGTAATCAGAATACCATCTGAACCATTATTATTTTGAATGCCTATAGTAGCACTTGTTGTGTANCCATCCATTGTNCTATAGTTTANATCAATTGATNTATTANTATGTAATACTACTTGAAAATCAAATACTCCCTCATAGTCNGGGTTNCTTCCACATCTAACAACATCATTAAACCAAATGATTTTTTTATTNTCAATAGTTGCATGATANACATNACCNTNACCTTCNTTGCTACATGAATTGTTTTCATTTTGAGGNTTCAAATCATCCCAAAATGCAAAAATTGCNTTTTGAGGTCCATCATCACTTGGGATGNTTTCATTTGACCATTGATTATCATTATCNCCAAANCCTATCCATCCATTTGGATTTACTAGAATTTGGTTATANTTATCTCCATAAAANTTAAAATCAAAACCTANATCTACAAATTCACCATCGTCATTATTTTCAAAAATTATTTGATTAGTTTCAGATGCATCAATNTCTATCCAATNGTAGTTATTATTAAAATCTNTATCACTATCTANCCANTGATTACCAAAATTATCNTTTCCTGCTGATATTGCTANTGGTGANGTTTTAATNTTATANGATAGTATAGATTCATCTTCNCCNNTATTAGATAATGTGATATANTCTNTAAATTGTTGATTTTCTTCNANNTCAAAATTTAACTCNCTGGCTGATAANCCAAGNTCTGCNTGAGGAAGNTTCCACACACTTCCAATTTTTCTTGTNCTAATAAATAAAGCTGTGTTATCANTNAGTGGCATAGCTGCTCTATCATATGANTTNTTAAATGTGTATTCTAAACCNGTNGTACCCCAATGATCTTCNATNCCTACACTNCAGTAACCNCCATGAAGTGGNGTTCCGCCACCATAACTTCCATTNGATGTATTATTAAAATCTTCNTATTGAAGTAATATTTCNCCATCACCNGTTGGNGTTATNTAATACATNGGATCAAATAANATTGCTTGGAAACTTTCATTTGAATTGTCTTCATAAGTTTTCACATTATTCCATTGAANAATATAAATATGATNTTGNTCATCATANTAACTGTATACTGCTCCTCCGNTNTCTGCTGTCAANTCATCCCAAAATACNGCAAGCATNGGTGATGGTCCNCCAGGNCCNGGAAGATGATCNTTTCTAAAAGATTCAAGTTGACTATTACCAAATGATATCCANCCATTTGAGCATACTGTGATTTGTTGATACTCTTGACCATAAAATTTAAAAGTAAATGGNAAATTAANNACTTGAGATTCATCTTGATTATCGCCATCNTCATCATTAACATCNTNTAATGNATTNCCAATTTCTTGAATNTCAATCCATTCATATGNTGGTTGNAAAGAATANTCTGAATCATTAGAATCATAAATATAGTATCCNTATTNNTCNGGNCCCACNGGGTCAGTTACTCTAACAGTACCAACTTCTAAATTTTTGCTATATTCAAATTCATAACCATAATCNGTTGAACAANNAAAGTCTATAATCTTAGTTTCNCCATTAAATGCAGTATTTTCTAAANTCATTTCNAATTGAGANGANTTGTTNGAACTATTTGAATTAATTTCATNAATGATAATAGTTTGTTGATTTATAATTAAATCTGGACTTAAAGTTGAAACAGAGCAATTAAAAANNGGTGANGTTTGAGTACCTGNATTNNTAATNGTAATCAGNCCACTNGCGCTCTCACCTGGATCTATAATATTNTTACCNCCATCTANNACAGTGAAACTTTCTACAGACAACTCAAAACTTTCAATATTAAAATGAAGATTAGTGACNGAATTATAACCNNANTTATTTGANAAATTTAAATACAANTTTAAATTATCATTATGATTTTCAAATTCTGAAACTTGAAAAATAAAAGCNAAATCATCTTCNGGATNATTTGTACCATTAGTAATGTCACCATAANATACTTCNGTANAAATTGNATNTATTTCACTNTCACTGTATAAAGTTGCTGTAATATCTGAAAGNNTATCANNACCATCATAATGGATNGGTACNGTTAGTTGAATAGTTTCTCCNGGATTCATTATCCCATTNTTGTTTCCATCATTAAAAGAAGAAGTTTCTAAACTTGCATATGGAACATAGNTGTCATCTTGATAATTNATNACTTCCATGTANGGTTTGTGATTGAATTTTGTNACAGTTACTTCTAAATCATCTAAAAGTTCAACNTCNCTTTCATCTAAATTAATAATAACNTTNCCTTCAGANTCTGAAATTCCTTCNAAGTAAAAATTTGAAGTTCTTGATTCNACTAATGTTACCANNGCATTTTCNACAGGTTGACCTATTGAATTAGTCACATNAAATNCTAAAAANTTTTCTCCTTGATANAATGAAGATTGATGCGATACATNAATATTTATTGGNGTATCAGTCCANANNCTAGTAGCTCCATCNCCCATCAAATTATTCCAATGCGTGAAGATTGTCACCCAATCATTTGGGTTTGAAGGGTAATTTTCATANAGGTTTGCNTTACCATAAACTAAACTTTCACCAGCAGTTTCTAAATNTTTNGCAAANAGNCCATAGTATATTCCAATATTAACTGAATTATTAAACATTGTATGAGTNCCAACTGTTGCTGTTCCNACACATGCAACGGCACCTTTTGGTGATNTNGTTGATCCAGCTCTTANAAATTTTTCAGACAAGCATTGATTTTCTGANGCATATGAACCTGTNCCACAAGTAATTACNGTTGCAAAAGGTAGTTTGAAGCCATTATTTGCATTATCNACATCATTNTTGGAAAAGCCACTAACACCATAGTATCCTCTGTAGTTAAAATAATTTACACCTTCATCAAGTTGATCTACCATCCAACTATCATAACTTCCACCACTTATTTTAGTACGAATATCTTCAACACCATATTGATCCATTACAGCAGCAATNTTTTCTGCTGTTATTGCGCATGATATACCAGAAGTAGATGGGTCTCCCACAATTGCAGCTTTTTCATGCCAATTTTGAGTTTGATCAGCAACTTGTTCATAACCAAGAATTTTACTNACAACAACTGCAAGTTCAGAAGAGCTTCTAACTGATATTCTNCCAAGNATNACTTCTGGCCATAAATCATTACCTATAAGTTGTGAATANGGGTGATCNCCNTCTCCNTTNTATCCAGAGTCATATTCTGTATATGAGTCAATATTATAAGAACCACCATCATCGCCNATTAAAGTAACAAATTCTGGNGGTNTATCCCAATTCATAGAACTTTGAATATAATTTTTAATNGCTGNAGTATTACTTCCACCTGTATCTGAAGTACTAGCAGTGTAAACAATATAACCTTGTTTTCTTCTCCATTTTACAAGCTGTTGAAANTATGGNTTAGACTCTGTNGATCCTCCNCATATGTACAAAATTGAAGGTTTTTGGAAGTCTTCATTTCTATTACTNGACANAGTTGGNTTTATTACCATTGCATTGACTAATCTTTCAAATACTTTAGATTTNGGTAAATCTGGTGAATTTAAATTATTTGTTGAATTAGATTTTGTNATTATGATTTCAACTTCTTTNTANACGTTTATTTTTTCNTCAATTGGATTATAACTAAACGGCACAAACTCTAAATTAACAAATTCATATCCTCGCATNTTTTGCTTATCTGANACTAATAANTTTTGNGNAGGAAATTTACTTGTTGAATAAATTAANTTATTTTTTACAAATTTTGNATCATTCATATCAAATGATTGTTGTGGNGCAAGGTAGATATTNCTTATNTCTTCTTGTGAAATNACATTATATTCAACTTCATAATTAGAATTTTTATCTAGANATACAAATGATGANAATGANGGTANANTTGGNTCTCCAGCTAGAGACCTAGTTCCTGAACCNGAAACCTTGATTACATTTCCTATCTGTTCATNTTTAATTTCATATTCANNAAGANTAAAATTAATAGTTATTTTATCATTGGTTTGNTCTTTAATTTCAAAATAAGAATTAACAGACAGAACCAAACTAAACAATGATACAAATATAAATTTTTTCACGTTCTTTTCCCCTATAATAAATTAGATTCTATTATGATTTGTTATATTAGTTAATATGATGTTTTATACATATACAATTCTTGTTACAAGTTGTAATTACAAATTTAACTCAAAATGTTTATTCAATAAAAACTTTTTTATATTATATTATGTCCTATCATTTTTTAATTAAAATGTAATGGTGGCCGTAGCTCAGTTGGTTAGAGCGGCCGGTTGTGGTCCGGCAGGTCGAGGGTTCGAATCCCTTCGGTCACCCAACTTGAAGCCCTCCTGGCTCAACTGGATAGAGCACTGGATTTCGGCTCCAGGGGTTACAGGTTCGAATCCTGTGGAGGGTGCTATGAACAACTTCAATAAAATATATAAATTTCTTTGGCTTTTACTAATTTTACTAGTCATGTTNCTNTCATCTCAAAGAAATGTNGAGNTANCAGATGGTAAGAGAGAGGTTGTTTCAGTATTTTCNAGTTCTCCATATTTATCAATTATAACAATCATTTTCATAGTANTAATGACTTCTATNGGTGTTTTAAGGGCTCTTGAATCAAGAAATCAGTGGAGAAAATTTGCTGAAGAGGAAAATGCCAACAAAGTNTTAGAAAAAATTGAAAAAGAAAAAAAATAATTTTTANAGTTACTTAAAACTTGATTTTTCTTNNGATTTANATTAGATTAAANCTCTCATTTTACGAATAATACAACTCAAGAGGAGGAGTTTTGATATGAAAAAAACCATATTTATATCAATGTTAGTTGTATCTTTACTATCTGCTAGGCAGGTTTTTCCTGAAACTGATAAGTCTATATCAGTNAAAGCAAGTAGTTACAACGTTCTTAACATTGNAAATAANACAAACGAAAACANTTTAAGAAATTCAAGAGAAGAGATTACTCTTTTTGAATGGGATTTNGAAAGTGAACTATGGAATTCTGATGAAGGTTGGACATTAACAGAATCAGANTATTANAGTGAAACACATAGTTATGTATCACCAAATGATGCGACTACTTTAGGATCAACTTGGAACTTAGTTTCNGACGTTGTNACNCTNCCATTNCTTGGTGANGGTGAACTAATGCAGTTTGATTTTTGGGTAAAAGGAGATACNCCTGATACNGATGGTGATGNTGATGGNTTTCTTGAAGATTATTATCAACTATCAATTATGGATTTAAATGCTCTAGCTTGGCATGCATCAAGTAACGTGCCTGANGATNCAGATAATGAAGGTGNTTCTTACTGGTGTNCAGATGAANCTGTTGGAAGTAGTGGNGGCTATTTAGATGAATGGATGCAATATTTAGATACTCCAACAATTACTGTNAATNCTGGTGATGAATTATATGCNCAGATTAGATTTGAAATAGAAGATGAAGCAGGTGCTGAAGGNGCAATTGCTGGTTCATGTACAGATGGTTGGGATTCAGCTAATGTTAGAATTTCTGCAGATGGTGGTGAAACATGGGAACTTTTAGAAGACCCAAACAACCCATATGATTTTGAATGTGGCTATGGNTGGATATATAATGATCCTGCATATGAAACTGGTGGNNCATTAAATCAAGTAGCACCAGGATGGGGTGGTTCAAGTAATGGATGGATTGATTTTGGAGCTGATTTATCTCCATGGGNAGGTCANGATGTGATTTTTAGATTTGCATTTGGTTCNGACCCTGCATACAACACTAANGATCAAGATGATATGACAGGCTTTCAAGTTGATAATATTACAGTAGGTTCTTTTTTAGATGACTGTGATGGATCTACAGATTCAAATACNATGATACCTTCAGGNGAAGTATGGGAAGCTATGTTCTATGATTATTTCTCTTGNGATGACACAAGACCAGGAGCTTGNGGNGANTGGGAAAAATANATTCCAGGATTAGCTTTTAATGGNAATATATATCATGATATTTCACATCTTGCNGGTAAAAACGTTTTAATTAAATTTACATCNCGTTATGATGAAAATGATGATGGTGGAACAGGNGCAGGTNTTTTTATTGATGATTTNAGAATTTATAAAGAATCAACAGGAAACTATGCAGCNCCAAGTAATTTAACAGCTGAAGCTGGTAGTAATGTTGTTGAATTANCATGGAATGATATGAANATGTCTGGAACAGGAGATTTTTATTTTCANAATAATACTGTNGANAATGGTTTTTANATGGTTGATTCAACTGCAACAGGTTTTGCAGGAACNGCATTTGAATTTGCAGGTACATCAACTGTNAATTCNGTAGAAATTTATCGTTCAGAATANGATACAATTGGTNAAGATGAAAATGGTGAAGGNGGATGGCCAGNACAAGATTTTGATATGGAAATATGTGCATANGGNACTTTNGGCGCANTATATGATACTGAAAAATTGTATGANTGTGTTGTTGTAAATACATCAACATTTGAAATTGGTTGGAACTATGTTGATATTCCNGAATGGGAAATGAGTGGNAATTATATNATTTCTTATTCATTTAATCANNANTATTTAGGNGATGCAGATAACTCAGGTGATGATTCAAATAGTTATTTTTCTTATNANTTAAATAATGGNGATACTGCTCCATGGCAAATTCAAAGTGGTGTTGCTTGGGGNATAACTGCAAATATTTCTTATGANAGTGCTAATGTAACTTATAACGTTTATCGTGATGAAGTTTCTATAGGTNCAACAACNGATGCAAATTATTCTGATANTGATGTACAAAACGATGTNTTGTATTCATATGCAGTNTCNGCAACTTATCCNGATGGAGAAGAATCTGNTTTTTCTAATATTGTAGAAGCAAGACCTGAGTCTGATTCAGTTCATGAAGAAAGTTGGGATGACGGTACATTTGAAGCAGGATTTAATTCNGGTGGNTCTAATACATATATNGCAGTNAAATATTCTGCTGTAGATGAAGGTGAACAACTCAAAAGAGTTAAATGGTATCAAATGGCTCCTGGNGGTGCTTTCTATTTAAAAGTATGGGAAGATAACAATGGTATNCCAGGTGAAGAGTTATATAGTGCTGTACAAGTATCNGGAAATGATACAGGTTGGAATGAAAGAGATATCACAGATTCAGGTATAATAGTTTCAGGTGATTTCTGGTTTGGAACCAAAAACTTTAGTTCAACACAAGACTGGGGAATNGACACGGATACTGTTTCAGGAAATTCTATTTATGCGCAAAGTAACGCTTTAGATTGGTTATCAGTTGAAGATGGAAACTTAGGTCTTAGAGTAGTNCTTGATTGTGGAGATAATTGTCCTAGTGATGATATNTGTGGTGATACTNTAGCTGGAGATACAAATGGAGATGGAATNACTAATATTCTTGATGTTGTAGGTCTAGTTAACTTTATTNTAGGTGGCCAATTAGNTGAGTGTGGCTTAGTTGCNGCAGATTTTAACCAAGATGATGTTGTAAACATTTTAGATGTTGTTGGTCTNGTTTCATCTATTCTTGGAGGNCGTACATCAGATGCAACATCNGCGATTATGTATGAGACAGCTTCTGGTGTTGACATTTCATCTGATGGATATTTAGGAGCAGTTGAGTTAACCCTTTCACATGACTTAGGTTTTGAGTTAGAGTTAACAAGCGACGCTTTAGTTGCTGAGTATAAAACAAACGCAACAACTACAAAACTAATTGTAGTTGCTCCTGAGACTGATCACATCTTTTCTACAGATGATGCTTTTGAAGTTGATGAAGTATTAGCGGTAAACTCTAATGAGTTTATTGATGTAGTTAAGCACGTATCAGAGTTTAATCTAAGCGCTGCTTATCCAAACCCATTTAACCCAACAACTAACATAGATTTTTCTGTATCTGAGGCTGGATATGCTTCGGTTAAAGTATATAATCTAATGGGACAAGTTGTAGGTACATTAATAGATGGTATGGTAGATGCAGACACATACAGTTTAACTTGGGATGCACAGCATCTTTCAAGTGGTGTATACATGATTAAAGCAGAAAGCAATGGACAGGTAGCAACGCAAAAAATAATGCTACTTAAGTAAGTTTTAAATTAATTTTTAATTAAATAAAGGATAGTAATATGAAAAATATATTAATAATTATTTTTAGTTTATCAGCATTATTTGGTACTGCTACAGATAAAGAGTACGAAAAACTAGTTAAAGAAAATTCAAACAATTCAGTTTATCCAAAAGTTATTATAAAAGATGCAGTAAAAGATGATAAAGCTATGAAAGCATTATACAAAGAATCTGATATTCCTGAAAAGTACGCTGAATTAATTGCTCTTGCTGTTTCAGCTGCATTAAAATGTCAATATTGCATTCCCGCTCATAAGCAATTTGCATTAGATGCTGGTGCAACAGAAGAAGAAATAAAAATTGCAGTGAATATTGCAGCTCATGTTGCTAGTGGTAGTACTTTGTTTTATGGTAATGAATTTGATTTAGAACTTTTTAAAGAAGGGCTTGAAAAGTAATCTTTAAATATTAGCATTTAAATAAATTTTTAATAAAAGCCCTGGTTTTAATATTGGGGCTTTTTTTTTGAACAGTCAAAAAAAATCAAACAAATATATAAATTAAAAATATTATAATTGTGTTCAATATTAATCATCAATAAATTAGAATATGAAATTAAAAAAGATTATAGATTACAATTCTCCCAAAAATATACACAAAAGATTAATGGAGTTTAGTGTATTTCAGAAAATAATTCTTTTAGGAATTTTAGGAGTTTTTAATCAATTCCAAATAGAAGATGGTTTTAAAGAGATGTGGTGGGTTGCCTTAGTCATTTTTGCCATATATTTATTCCAATCTAAAAAATAAATTGAATCTACAAAATACTTATACGAGTTTACCTAATTGTTTTTATGAAAAAGTAAAACCAAACTCGGTAAAAAATCCAAAATTAATTTATTTAAATAAAGAATTAGCAAGGCAATTCAATATAGATTATTCAAAAAAAAACATACCTCAATTAATTGATTATTTTTCAGGGAATAAGTTGCCTGAAAATTGTCAACCCATTGCTCAGGCCTATGCAGGTCATCAATTCGGTCATTTTACCATGCTTGGAGATGGAAGAGCAATTTTGCTTGGCGAGAAAAAAGATCTAAATGATACACTTTTTGATATTCAATTAAAAGGTTCTGGTAAAACATCTTTTTCAAGAGCGGGTGATGGTAGAGCTACATTAAGTTCAATGCTTAGAGAGTATTTAATAAGTGAATCAATGCATTTTTTAAAAATACCGACCTCTAGAA
>PARL01000010.1:0-50000 GCA_002711465.1 Fidelibacterota bacterium
CCTCTGCTGCTGGAGCCTCTTCTGCTGCTGGAGCCTCTTCTGCTGCTGGAGCCTCTGCCTCTGCTGCTGGAGCCTCTTCTGCTGCTGGAGCCTCTGCCTCTGCTGCTGGAGCCTCAGCCTCTGCTGCATCAACTTCTATATCTTCTGCAGACTTAGCTTTTGATTTCTTAGATAATTTCTTATCTTTTTTTCTTTGATTCCTCGACTCTTCATTTTTTTGCCATTCTTCAAGTAATTTTTCTATTTCGCTATCTGATTTACCTTGTGTTATTAAATGCCACTTATAACTTAAACCAGTTCTTTTAAATAAAGAACCAACAGATTCAGATGGTATTGCGCCATCTTTAAGCCATTTAATGACTAAATCTTCTTTGATATTGCAGTCATGATTTGAACTTACAGGATTAAACCATCCTAATCTTTCAATTTCTCTTCCACTTCTGCGTTTACTTGAATCAATGGCTACTATTCTGTAAAAAGGACTTTTCTTTCTGCCCATTCTTTTAAATCTTATTTTAACTGCCAATGTTTACTCCTTCCATAATTGAATTACAATGAATTTAACCAAAATTAAATGGTAAATTCATATTATTTTTATTTTTCATTTTTTTGATCATTATTTTCATTTGATTAAATTGTTTTATCAATGTATTAACTTCCTGAACAGTTCTACCACTCCCATTTGCAATTCTTTTTCTTCTTGATCCATTAATTATTTCTGGCTGAACTCTTTCTTTCTTTGTCATTGAATTTATAATTGCTTCAATCCATTTAAACTCATCTTCATTAATATTTACATTTTTCTTAATTTTTGAAAATCCTGGAATCATAGACATGATACTTGACAAAGATCCCATTTTCTTTATCTGATGGATTTGATTTTTATAATCCTCAAATGTAAATATACCTTCTTTTAATCTTTGCGCACTATTAATAGCAATATCTTTATCAATAGTTTGCTCAGCTTTTTCAACTAAACTTATAATATCCCCCATACCTAAAATTCTTGATGCCATTCTTTCTGGATGAAAAATTTCAAAGTTTTTTACTGACTCACCTACACCTATAAATTTAATTGGTTTACCTGTGCACTCTCTTAAAGATAATGCAGCACCACCTCTAGAATCACCATCTAATTTTGTTAAAATTATACCTGATATATCTAGACAACTATTAAATTCAACCGCAGAGTTAACTGCATCTTGTCCTGTCATACTATCAGCCACATATATAATTTCATCTGGTTTTGAAATGTTTCTAATTTCTTTTATTTCATCCATTAATGAATCATCAATATGAAGTCTTCCAGCTGTATCAATAATTAAACAATCAAAAGGTTTTGATTTAAAATATTCTAAACCTTTTTTAACCACATCTGTTGGTTGCTTACAATTATCAATAGAAAATGTTTCAATATCGTGTTCTGATGACAAAACTTTTAATTGTTCAACTGCAGCAGGTCTTTGAAGATCTGCAGCAATCAACAAAGATTTTCTATTTTTTTTATTCTTTAAATGATAAGCTAATTTTACTGATGTGGTAGTTTTTCCTGAACCTTGAAGACCAGCAAGTAAAATTACAGAAGGTTTTTTCTTACAAAAATCATCTGTACTATGTTGACTCCCAAGAAATTCAGTTAACTCATCTTTTAATAATTTTACAAATTGTTGGCCAGGCTTAATTGAGGTGAAAACTTTGTGACCCTTTGATTTATCTTTTACTCTATTTATAAAAGATTTTGCAACTTTATAATTTACATCTGCCTCCAATAATGCTCTTCTTACGTCTCTTAAGGTAGCATCAATATTTGACTCTGTAATTTTACCCTCACCTTTGATTGAGTTTAAAACTTTATTTAATCTTGTCTGTATTTGTTCAAACATTTTTTTTTATAATTTTTAATTTAATTTATTTTACAGCCAGGTAATTTAATTCTCTCGACTTAACTCTGCAAGAGAATAAAAAATTCTATGAGATCTTATTTTTTTAATATAACACTTCGAAATTCAGAACTAATTTTTTTCCATTCAAAATCCTCAGCAAAACTTTTTAAATCTTTTAGATTTTTTGGATTTTTGATTTGATCTATAATTAATTTAGAAAATTCAAAATGCGTAGTAGCTAATGAAAAATTATTGTTTAATTTTTTTAAATCCTTATTAAAATCTGTCATAACAATAGGTTTTTCCATCAAAGAATATTCAAATATTTTATTTGGCAAAATAAACTTAGATAAATTATTTTTTTTAAATGGTATGATGCATACGTCAGCATAACTTAAATATTTTCCAATATCAGAATAGTTTATACTTGATATATAATTAACATTTTTACACTGTCTAATTCTATTGAAATCTTTTTTGATTTGCCTTTTAATAGTACCAATGAATATAAATTTAATATCAGATAGGTCTGAAATTACATTTTGTATCAACTTGTAATCTAACCTAGTATCAATTGAACCAATGTACATAACAATTTTTTCATTATGTTTTTCAATTACATCATTGTTGGATGATTTTAATAGCAATTTTGAATCTACACCATTTGATATTATTTTAATTTTTTTATGATATTCTTCTGGTATAAAATATTTATATGAATCAAATGGTATAATGATCTTATCTGAAAATTTTAAAGTTTCGTTGAAATAGTACAATTTATTTTTCGAGTTTGGAAATGCAAGAGGATTATCATTACAATCGTATACTATATCAACATTTAATTTTTCTTTTAACTTTATTAAAGATTTAATCCAATATACATTTGAGATAACTAATACATCAGGATTAAATTTTGTTTTGGTTAAAAGTTTTTTTAATAAATAATTCCCAATTTTTTTTAAAATATATTTCATTAGAAAAAAATTTAAAAAGATATTAATAAATCCCACATCAGAATTTTGTATTTGGGGTATCGTTATGTATTTTATATTCTTTTCAATAGATATATTAAAATTATTTTTTAAATTAAATGATATAGGTTCTACAAATAAAATCTCATCACTATCTTTAAAATTAGATAGTATATGTTGTTTTCGAGTCCTTAAATAGGACCATTTTATCTCTGAGAACCAAATAATTTTCATTTTATTATAAATTTTATATGAATTTATTAAAAAATATTAAAATAGATAAATCTAAAATAACACAACTAGGTTATGTTTTAACTACATTATTTGTGTTGACAGTAATTTTATACAGAAATTTTGTTACAGGAAGTCAAATTTTTGCCTCAAGCGACTATTTTGCACCTAAAATGATTTCTGAATCTATCAAAAATCTACAAATCATATATGGAGAATACCCATTTTGGCTCCCTTCCATATTTGGTGGAATGCCCACAGTCCATTCATTACAAAATATTTCTAATTATTATTTTCCAAATTATGTATTAGATATTTTAAAAATATTTTCAACGCCTGAAATATGGACACAGTTATTACACCTTATTTTTGGAGGAATGGGAGTTTATATATTACTAAAATTCTTAAAAACTAATTCATGGACTGCAATAATTGGGGCAATCTCCTTTTTAATGATACCTTACATGAATGTATGCATCGTTCATGGTCACGGAAGCCAAATAATGACTGCATCCTATTTTCCGTGGGTTTGCATTTCCTTATTTAGATTGAGAGAAAACATAACTATCAAAAATTTAGGTTTGTTAGCCATACTTATTGGCTTTCAATTGCAAAGAGGTCATATACAAATTGCTTATTATACCTGGATAATGATTGGTATTTTTGTGTTATTTTCTATCATATCAAATAAAACTCAATTCAAATTTTACTATTATATATTAATTTCTCTATGTTCTGGATTTCTAATGTCTATATCCATTATATGGCCAAGTTATCTTTATTCTGAACACTCCATCAGAAGTATTTCTAATGGCGGTGCTGCTTTTGAATATGCGACTAATTGGTCATTTTCATTTTCAGAGATGATTACTTTTTTAGTTCCATCATTTTATGGTTTTGGTGGATCAACATATTGGGGAACTATTGAACCCGCAATGACAGATTTTCCAAACTATTTAGGATTGTTAACTATAATCTTTGTGATTTATAGTCTAATCATGAAAAATAAAAACTATTATTTTTTATTTTTTATAGTAAATTCATTTTTCTTTTTATTGCTTTCAATGGGTAAAAATTTCTTTTTATTTGAAGATATTTTTAATCTTCTTCCATTTTTTAATAAATTTCGCGTACCAATGATGAGTCTTATGATGTTTCAATTTTCTTTCGTTATAATTTCAGCAATTGGTTTACAACTTTTCATAGATAATATAAATAATAAAAAACACATTCAATCTTTAGTTTCAATTACCACATTTGTTGGACTTGTTCTATTATTTATCAAATTTGTAACAGTTAATACAATAAATTTAAATTCTTCAATTAGTTATATTGTAAAGCAAATGATTCATGATGACTTAAATAGATCTCTTTTAATAATTATATTATTCATATCAGTTACGGGATATTTATTGTATAGTACAATTAAAAAGACGCATATTTTAGCGATAATATTAATTCTTACATGCATTGATATGTATTTTATAAACAATAAAATAATAAATTATAATAATGTTATATTAAATTCTAAATCTATAGAAAATGTATTAAAGCCTCTAAATACCCTAAAATCAACAAACGTTATTAGTAGCATACCATCGAGATCAATATCATTTACTGGATACAATGGTATAAGAAATTGGATGTCTTATACTAATCTACAAGACATAACAGGTTACCATCCTGCAAAATTAAAAAATTATGGTTTATTTGAACCTTACCTTAATACAAATATCGGTAGAAATTTATTTAAGATGCTCAATGTTGAAAATATTGTTAATTGGAATGGTGAATGGGAAATTAGTTCAACATTACAAAATTTAGAACCGTTAGATAGAATATTTATGATTGATAATCTTATTAATTACAATAAAGATGAAGAATTATTAATAGCTATGAATAGCGATAATTTTGATCCACGTAAAACATCATACACAAAAAATAGCATTCCTTTTTTTAATAAACCAAATACATCTTCGAATGTAAAAATTCTAAAATGGACACCTAATCACATTTTAATTGAAACTAATTCAAATGTCCCAATATTAGTTGGTTTAAGTGAGATTTATTATCCTAATTGGGAAATCGCAAGTCACGATATTGATATCATTGAAATTAATGGATTATTACGTTCTTTTGTAGCGCCTAAAGGTAGTCATAAAATTAAAATGGTATTTAATTATGATGATATTTATTATTCTTCTATAATTAGTAAATTTATCTTCCTTTTAATGCTTTTTTTAACCTTATCCACAAAAATATCCACAATTTTCAAAAGTAAAAATGAAAGTAGCTAAAATTGAACTACACCATTGTTTATAGAGCAGAAAATTCATATGAAGCAAATTTTATCAAGGGTATTCTTAGAGTTTATTCTATTGAATCTAAACTTTTAGGAGATAATCTTTCAATTGCAGTTGGAGAACTTCCTGTTGATGCTATGCAAGTTGATATTTTAGTTGAAAATACTAATTTAGTTAAAACAAAAAAAATTTTACGTGATTATAAAAATAATTTAACTAACAAAAAATTAAAAGACCGTAATTGTATAAATTGCAATGAATTAATACCATCATCATTTGAAAAATGCTGGAATTGTGGCACTCAATAATTATTTAATGAATTTTAATTATGCTTTCTAAACAACAAAAAATATTTTATAAAAAAATGTTCTTTTTTAGCGCTATTTACAATTGGATTATTTCTATATCATTTTTTTTTGGATATAAAGCTATTCTTCCTTTATTAAGCATGAAACCACCTATCTACTCCGTATTTTTACTAATTATGTTATTTTTTGTTTTTGTTATTGGAATGGGATATTATTGGGTATCTTCTGACATAAATAAAAATCACGATATAATTAAAATGGGTGCTTTGATGAAATTAGGGGTTGTTGTACTTATTTCATGGGCATGTTTATCCAATCAAATTCACCCCATTCTTATAGTGCCTGCTATTGGTGACCTAATATTTATCTTATTTTTTATTAGTTTTTTAAAAGAATATAAATAATTACAATTTTTTATAAATTACAAAAAGGAGTTTTTTAATGATTTTATAGTAAGTCTATGGAATTGAAACGGAAATAGCAATTCCTAATGACCATATGAAACCTTAATTAACTTCAAATTTTTGTTTCATATTAACTTCAATTTATTTTATAATTCCTAATTCATTCATACAATTTTTTATTTTTTCAAATGAAGCTTCAATATTATCATCAACACCAACAGATAAACGAATTATTCCTTTACTTAATCCCATCTCAATTTGTTCTTCATCACTAATCTCGGAAGAAGTACTATTTCCTGGTAAACTAAATAAAGTTTTAAAATAACCTAAACTTACTGCAAGAAAACCAATTTTTTTTTCTTGCATTTTCTCCATTAATGATTCTGCTAAACTCTCATCACCTACATCAATAGCTAAAATTCCGCTATAACCATATTTCAAATTCATAATATCTGTCATTAAAGGGTTTTGAGGATGACTATTTAAACCAGGATACATAACTTTAATACCTAAGTTTTCTAAGCCTTCACTAATATATTTTGCATTCTTACTGTGTTGCTGCATTCTAATATGAAGCGTATGAATATTTTTTAAAATACTAGCAGATCTAAAACTATCAAGTACTGGACCGAGCAACATACACATGCCATTATTAACATCTGAAAGTTGTGAAATAAAGTCTTTAGTTGAGCTAATAGAGCCTGCAACACAATCAGATGTGCCATTTATAAATTTAGTCAATGAATGTATAACAATATCTGCACCATGATTTATTGGTGTTATAGACATGGGGCTAAAGGTATTATCAACGACTAATTTAATAGCATATTTTTTAGTGATTTTACTTAATCCTGGTAAATCTGAAACATCCAATAAAGGATTACTTATTGACTCACAATAAAGCATTTTTGTTTTTGAATTTATATTTTTCTTAACGTCACTTAAATCTAAAATATTAACAAACTTTACTGAAATACCGAATTTGGGTAACACGTTTTTAAATAAAGCATAAGTTCCCCCATAAATAGTACGAGATGAAATTATTTGATCTCCTTGTTCACAAATTTGNAGTATNGTACAAGCTATAGCACTTATACCNGANGAAGTAATTTGTGATGCCTCGCTATTTTCTAATGCTGAAATTGCATCTGATAGATATTTATTACTTGGATTCCAATGTCTGCTATACAGAAAACAACCTTCAATCTCGCTTTCAAATAGTTCTTTCATTGTTTCAGATTTCAAAAATGTATATGTAGAAGAATCAGTTATAGAAGGATTTACACCTCCAAATTCTCCAAAAGCAGAAAGCTCTTGTATTTTAGTTGCTGGATCGTAACTCATATTTTCCTTTTATTTAAATGATTAATTTAAAGATTTAATACTACTATATGGTGTAAGTGAAAATATNTTCCATTCATTATTTTCAAGTCTTAAATGATATTGTGCTGATCCAATGAAAAATACAGTATTATCATTCTTATATCTTGAAAAATCAGCATTAACAATAGCAATATTTGAATCCATCAATTGAATNTCAATATTANCCCATTTGCTGTAAGAGTAGTAGTCTGGTAAGTCACCTCTAAGTTTTTTATAAATTAATTTTAATTTAAACCTATTGGTTGCAGAAATTGTTTTATCACTAAGATTAAAATATGTAGGATAATCAAAAAACTTAATGATTTGTGAATAATTTGCTTCACCGAACGCTTTATTATATCTGTCTAACACATCTAAAATTTGTTTTTTTTCANNACATATAATTGATGAAATNAAAATTAAGGTAAATGTAAATATTTTAATCATAANGACTCCAAAAANGTTACAATNACTGTTATTTAATTTAANGTTTTGGAATATATATTTAAAACTACAACACCTAAACCTATTAAACCNATTCCAANAATTGATCCAAAATCTAATGATTGATTGTATCTAAAATGCCCAATNATTGATAACAAGCATATTCCAATACCTGACCAAATTGCATATGTNATTCCAATNGGAATTTCTTTCAAGGTTAGAGATAAAAAGTAAAATGCTAAACTATATCCGATAAATGTAATTATTGAAGGAATAATTTTTGTAAATCCGTGNCTTTCTTTAAGCATTGATGTTGCAACAACTTCTGAGAAAATTGCAATTGATAAATAAATCCATTTCATTTTTATAATTTNAATNTATTTGTAAAAAATTTTGATAACATTNTGAANGTANTTATGATTTAAATAAATCTTTTAAATATTCCATGATATCATCTATAAACGATCTTTGTCTAACTTTATTATAATTATTTAAATTGCTTCCAACAAATTTTACAAGTCCTATAGCTGTAGCATATCTAGGGTCAAAAATATCTATATTACTATTTTCAACTTCAAAATCATTTACAGGACAACCTTTTTTTATTGGCATATTAAANACATCAAACGCTGTTTTNACAATACCNTCAAGTTTAGATCCACCACCTGTTAAAACAATTCCAAATGTATAATCACCATTAAAATCTGTTTTTTGTATTTCTTCTTTTGATAATTCAAAAATTTCTTTTATTCTNGGTTGAATAACTTCAGCGAGAATTTTTTGTGAAATTTTAAATTCATTCCTTCCAGCTACACCTTTAACAATAATATCATCATTTTCATTTGATTCTTCTAAATTAGATGTACCAAATCTTTGTTTTAATTCTTCTGCTTGCTCAAGTGATGTTTGTACTCTGTATGCTATGTCATTTGTTATTGTTGTACCACCAATAGGTACTACTCCTGTGTTTAATACACTTCCATTAGCATATGATATTACATCTGTTGTCCCGCCACCAATATCTATTAATATACTTCCTAATTTCATTTCATCTTGATTTAGTACAGAACATGCTGATGCCAACGGTTCTAATATNAATTCAATTACATTTATACCTACNTGATCTAGACACGTCAATATATCTTGTTCTGTATTAATAGAACTTGTTACTAAATGAACTTTTGCTTCTAAACGTCTTCCTGATAAACCAAGAGGTGAAACAATACCATCTTGATTATCAACTACATATTCCTGAGGTAATATATGCATTATTCTTCTATCAGGAGGTATGTTAATATCAGCAGCTAATTCTTGTACTTTTTCTATATCCTCATTAGTAATTGAGTTTCCAAGTGCTTGATTTTGATTTCCAGAATTTATAGAGGTAACACCTGAGTAATTTAGACTACTTATATGATCACCAGAAATTCCAACAAAAGCTTCAGAAATTTCAATGCCTGCTTGTTCTTCTGCCATTTCTACAGCTTTTGTTACAGATTTTATTGTTTTAGTTATATCAACAACCACACCCCTATTTAATCCATCAGAAATACTATCACCGAGACCTACAATTTTACTGATTTTATTTTCTACAGTATTATATTTAGCTACTAAAACAACAATCTTAGTAGTTCCAATATCTATTACAGTAACTATTTTATCTTTATTTGTATCGCTCATAAAATCTATTTCTTTATNATTATTTGATTATTGAATGANAGTTTTACTTCTGATAAATCTGAAATCTCATTTACTTTTAAACTGTCTAATAAACTTTGATCATTTAAAATTATGAATAATTTTTGTAATTGCCTATCAAGATTATCATGAACAAAAGTTAATTTAGTATCAACCAAATTTACATCGATAAAATTTTCTTGAATGTTAATTGATTTTAAATCTGTTTTTTTATATTCTTTATTAAACCAACTTAATATATCAAGAGCATTTAATAAATATTGATTGTTTTGATTATTATGATTTATGTTAGACATTAAATCAGAAACTGATGAATTTTCATTCATATCTTTATAAATTTCATAAACAAAAAAGTCTAGATTTATGTTTGGAATACTTTCATCAACAAAATTTGAATCAAAAATTAAACCTTTATTATCTATTGCAAAATCATAAATATCATTTTTTACGATATAAACAGGAGTTTTTTCTTTTATTTTGATATTTATTTCATTTGGTATGTTATACGATACGTAAATTTTATCAATTAAATCATATTTTTCTAAGTTTTTAATTTTTGAAACAAACAAATTTATCTCATCAGTTGAATAAAAACCTGAACTATCAACATTATATTTAATTAAATCATAAATTATTTCATTTTTCATAAATTTATTACCTTGAAAAATAAATTTATCATAATAATTTAATTTTTTGTTNTNTGAATAATANGATAAATAATAAATACCAAAAGCTATAAATGTAATTATTAATATATTTAATACTTTTTCTTTCACGCTATTTCTTCTATTTGTTCTTTTTTAAAACCCATAAGTTTTACTTCCAAATCTAACTTCACTTTAAATTTATTATAAACTTCCGATTTAATTATTTTAATTAAATCAAGAATATTTTCAGATGTAGCACTACCATGATTTATAATAAAATTTGCATGCTTAGTAGATATTTCTGCATCTCCTTTTTTTAATCCTTTTAATCTTGCTTGATCAATCAAATATCCAGCAGCCATTCCGCTTTTTGGATTCTTAAAAATACTACCTGCAGATCTGTATTGTAATGGTTGATTATTTCTTCTAGATTGTGAAGCTTTGTCTTTATTTATTTTTATCTCATTAATATCGCCTGTTTGAAATTGAAATTTAGCCTCTACNACAACCTCATTTTTAGGTATATTCGAATACCTGTAGGAAAATTCTAAATCTTCTTTCATATAAATTTTTTCATTTCCCTCANGAGTAATACACTTTATACTTACTAAATAATTTGATATTTCACTNCCATATGCACCAGCATTCATTATTAATGCACCTCCAAGAGTACCCGGAACTCCTATTAAACTCTCTAGACCTTTAACAGAATTTTTAGTTAATGTTCTTACCATTTGACCCAACATAACTCCAGTTCCTGCAATTGTTTCAAATGAATCATTATAATCAAAATTTTTAAAAGATTTTCTTAAACATATAACTATTCCATTAAAACCATCATCGCTAATTAACATATTAGATCCCGAACCCATAAAAAATATTTTGATATTATTTTTAAAAGAATATTTTAATATTTTTTTTAAATCATCAATGCTTGATGGATAAATAAACATTGATGCTAATCCACCAACACCAAAAGTAGTATGTTTTTTTAAAGGTTCATTAAATAAAATCTTAGAATTAACTAAGCTGCTAATTTCCTTTTTGTATAATTCCAACATTACTTAATAGCCTCATAAATTATGTCATTTTGTNTGTAAATATCTCCGGCACCCATTGTAATAATTATATCTCCATCACTATATATATCTTTAATTTCTTTTGGAAGNTTTTTNATATCTCGANTGTAAAGTATATTTTTACTTCCNATATTTAACATTTCATTATATATCAGTTCACTTGTAATATGTTTAANAGGTTTTTCCCTAGCAGGGTAAATATCAACAATAACAGAATAATCACTTATAGATAAAGCTTTTGCAAAATCTTTATAAAAAGTACGTGTCCTTGAAAATAAATGGGGCTGAAAAATAGTAATAACTTTGTTCTTATACGCTTTTTTTATTGCAGATATTGATGCTAAAACCTCAGTTGGATGATGAGCATAATCATCAATTAATATTGTTCCATTTTGTAATTGATTTTTTATTTCTAATCTTCTTTTGACACCATTATATTTTTTTAAACCATTAATTATATCTTTAANATTTANATTTAAATNTATTGCCATTGTAATCGCGGCAAGACTATTTAAAATATTATGGTAACCAGGTACATTCAAATTAATATCACATAAGAATTTTTTATTTTCATATAATTTGTATGATGATTTAAATTCCGAAAAAAAGATATCTACTGCTCTAAAATTAGCTTCCTCTGATAATCCATATGTTTTATATGATCTTTTTAATCTACCAATTATATCCTTTATATTATCATCATCAATACATAAACCAACAAGTCCGTTTAGAGAAGTTGAATTAGCAAAAGTAACAAAAGCATCCTTAACTTCGTCCAAGTTTTTATAACAGTCCATATGTTCTAAATCTAAATTATTAATAATACTCATTGAAGGTTGAAGAGACAAAAATGATCTATCAAACTCATCTGCTTCTACAACAATTAAATCACCTTTTCCAGAAATCGTATTAGATCCAAAATTATTAACTATACCACCAATTATAACTGTAGGATTAAGGTTTGCTTCAACTAATATACAACTAAGCATGGAACAACTTGTGGTTTTGCCATGAGTTCCAGAAATAGCAACACTTGTATCTTTTAACTTTATTAACTCCCCCAGCATTTCAGCGCGCTTAATTATTGGGATATTTTTTTTCTGAGCTTCTAATATTTCGATATTGTCCTCTTTTACAGCAGAAGAATAAACAACTAAGTCAATATTTTTAATATTTTCAATATTATGCCCAATACTAATATTAATTCCTAAATTTTTTAAATGATTTGTTCTTTCAGATTCATTCAAATCTGATCCAAATACTTTAAATCCATCGTAATGAAGAAATTCAGCAATACCGCTCATACCAATACCACCAATACCGATAAAAAATATTTTTTTATTATTTTCTTTAATCATTAGGCCTCAATTAAATTGATAACTTTATCAACTATTTTATTTTTAGCATCTTTCATAATTAAATTATTCGCATTAAATCCTAAATCAATATCAGTATTAAAAACTTCTAATATTTTTTTTTCAATTACACCGTTAATTAATTCTTTTTCCTCAATTAATATAGCAGCATCTCTATCACTAAAATATTTGGCATTATAATATTGATGGTTAGCTGCTGATGATGGCAATGGTATTAAAATCATATTTTTCTTCATTAAGGCAATTTCATTGACTGCCAATGCTCCAGCTCTTGATACAACAATATCAGACGCACTATATACATATTCCATTTTATCAATGAAATCTAATATTTTAATATTTTTATTAATATTTAAATTTTTATATTTTGAGTAATGCTTAATTCCACATTGCCAAATCAACTGATAATTGTTGTCAATATAAAATTGATAATTTTTTTTGAAATATTTATTTATACTCTCAGATCCTTGACTACCACCGATGACTAATACTGTTTTTTTACTTTTATCTAAACCTAAATATTCACATGCTTCATTTTTTTTTATTTCTGTAATATCATTTCTTAAAGGTATGCCAGTATGTATTATATTTCCTTGAATGTATTTATTTGATTCTTGGCTTGAAATACAAACACAATCTACGCTACTTGCTAATTTGCGCGTTGTTATTCCAGGATAAGAATTTTGCTCATGAATTATTGTTTTTATATTTGTATTTAATGAAGCTAATAAAGGTATTCCAGAAGCATAACCACCAGTACCTATTATCGCTAATGGATTTATTTTTTTTATTAATATTTTAATTGTTACATAGGATATTATAAATCTAAATGGAAACAATAAATTTGTAATTATATTTTTTATTGAAAAAGTCCTTTGAAATCCTTTTATATTTAACAAATAATGTTCCTTTTTAAGTTTTTTTAGTATCGTTTTTTCAATACCATATTTTGATCCTACATATTTAACCTTGTATCCTCTTGATAGGAGTTCATCACCAATTGCAAGTGCAGGAAATAAATGTCCTCCGCTACCACCTCCAGCAATTAATATTGTTTTATTTTCTTCCATGATAAAAATTTGGGTTTAAACTTGAATGATTTTCTCTTGATATATTCATTAAAAGACCTATTGATATCATACTAAATATAGTTTGTGAACCACCATAACTAATAAATGGAATTGGAAGACCTGTTGTTGGCAAAATTTGAACTACATATGCAGAATTAATAAGTAAGTAAAAAAATATATTAATAGTTAATCCTAAACTTAAAAATAAATAAAATCTATTTGTTGATTCTCTTGATATCTTTAGCCCTTGTAAGAATAAAAATATATAAATAATAAAAATAAAAATTATACCGATAAAACCAAGTTCTTCTCCAATAATTGCCAAAACAAAATCAGTTTGACCTTCTGGTATAAACCCATTGTATTTAAAAGTACTTTCACCAAAACCATTTCCTGAAATTCCACCATTTGCCAAGGCAAGTACTGAATTTGATGATTGATTAGATTGCTCTATACCTAACCAAAACTTTAATCTTTGTAATTGATAGGGAAATCTTAATATGAGAGCAACGATTCCAAAAATACCTAAACCAAATAATATAAAAATATTATTTTTATTTAAACCTGCAACAAATAAAAGTGAAAATATAATACTTGCCAAAACAATCATTGTACTTAGATCAGGTTGATAAGCAATAATTGCTAGAGACATAAAAGCATAAGGAATATAATGATATATTAATGTACGTGATTCATTAATATTTTTATAATGTTTATCTATAAATGAGGCCGTAAATACGATGATTCCTAATTTTCCTAAATCTGAAGTAGTTAGTATTGTTTGTCCACCATATCTTATCCACCTGTCAATTGAATCAGTACCTAAATTAGAAATTATTGGTAACAACATAACAGCCCATGAAAAATATAAAAAATAATAAGAAAACTCATTCAATAATTGAGGATTAATTAATTGAATTGATATTATCAAAATAAAGCCAATAAAAATCCAAAATAAATGCTTTTCAAGAAAAAAAGTATCTGATTTATTAAATTTAAAATATGCAAATGAACTACTTGCACTGTACATTAAAAAAGTACCAAAAAAAATGATTGCCAACACAGTGATAAATAATATTATATGATTATTAGTTTTGTGCATAATAGGATTTTATAATATCTTTAAAGAAATTTCCTCTATCTTCATAATTATTAAACTGATCAAAACTTGCACATGCTGGAGATAATAAAATACAACTTTGATTTTTTACTAATTTCAATGATTTGTAGACAGCTTTATCAAATTTTTCTATAGTTTCGACATTATATATACCATCTAATTTATCTTTTATTTCTTTCCTAGATAGACCATAAGAAATAATATGAATAATTTTATTTTTGTACTTTTCTAATATTTTGAAATCTGAATCATTTTTATCAATACCTCCTAATATTAAAATGATTTTTGATGATATACTTTCAATAGCAGCACAAGTTGCATTTAGATTTGTAGCTTTTGAATCATTATAAAAAATTTCACCTGACTCAAAAAGGAACTTCTCAAGTCTATGTGGTAATTGATTAAATGAATTAATACTATTTATTATTTGTTTATCAGTTAATCCAATTAACCTACACACAATAAATACAGATAAAATATTTTCAAAATTGTGCCTACCAATAAATATTTTTTTCAAACCATTAATATTTATTTTTTTATTATCTATAATGAAATTATTATTATCTGAAACCTTAAAATAAATTTCTTTTGCATTTGAATTTGGATGAATTTTTAATAGACTAGAATCTTTAAGTATTGCATATCCATTTTTATCTTGATTCATTGTTATTCTAATTTTTGAATCTAAATAATCATGAAAATTTTTATGATGATCTAAATGATCAGGAGATATATTTAAAATGATTGAAATATTAGGCTTAAAGTATTTAATATTTTCTAATTGAAAACTACTCAACTCCAAAACATGATAAATTTTTTCATTTTTTTTTAATTTTAATTCATCAAGCACATTTTTTGAAAAAGGAACTCCAACATTACCTCCTAATCTTGATTTAAATTCATTATCTTGTAAAATATGATTAATCATATTTACAGAAGTAGTTTTTCCATTAGTACCTGTNAATCCAATNATAAATGCATCAGTAAACCAACTTGCAAATTCAATTTCACTTACTATTGGAATTTTNGATTTTATTATCTTTTTAACAATTGCTGTATTATTAGAAATACCTGGACTTTTAATTATAAAATCTGAATCTAATATCTTNTCTGTATGATTACCTAATTCATANGAAAACTTCNCTANATCATATTCGCANGTATNTTTATTNTCACTTATNAATACTTCTGCTTTAAATTCATTTGCNAGTTTAGCAGCTGCAATTCCACTTCTGGCAGCACCNAGTATACCAATTTTCTTATTTTTTATTGGTAAAAATTCATTCATTATTGTAACCTAAANGTACTTAAAGAAAANAAAGCTAATAANATTCCAATAATCCAAAATCTTATTACAATTTTAGATTCTGATAAACCCNTTTGCTCAAAATGATGATGAATNGGAGCCATTAAAAAAAATCTTTCTCCTTGACCATATTTATGTTTTGTATATCTATAATATAGTACTTGAATTATTACAGAAAGNGATTCGACAACAAATATACCTCCTATAATTATCAATAGAATTTCTTTCCTCAAAAGAACTGCAAAAGTTCCTAAAANTGTACCTAATGCTAAACTTCCAGTATCTCCCATAAATACAGNTGCTGGATTTGAATTNTACCANAAAAATCCCAANCAAGCTCCTATTGTTGCAAAAGAAAAAATTAATAATTCATCTGATCCTTTNANATATAAAATGTTTAAATAATCACTAAAATCAACTCGACCAGATGCATATGCAATTGCNCCCATGGCTANTATTGAAATTGCTGATAATCCAGTTGCTAATCCATCTAANCCATCTGTTAAATTAACAGCATTTGATGTNGCTGTGATAACAATAATAACTAATATTATATACAACCATTTAGGTAACTCTAAAAAGCCATTAACTTTTTCTTNATCATACGAATTCGATGCCATAAATGGTAAAGAAATACTTGTATCAGAAACTTCNTGAATCTTATCATTTTCATAATCAATAAATATTTTTGGATTTTCTATATAATTTAAAATCATNAATGCTATGAAAATACCAGTNAATACTTGTGCTATAAGTTTATATCTAGCAATCAAACCTTTTGAATATTTTTTTACTATTTTTAAATAATCATCCAAAAATCCAATTATACCCATAAACAANGTTGCAATAATCATAATCCAANAATAATNATTATCCAATTTTGACCAAAGGATGGAGGGAAGGATAATTGATAAAATAATAATTATCCCTCCCATTGTTGGTGTACCTTCTTTGAGGTAGTGAGTATGAGGCCCATTTTTTCTAATCATTTCACCTATCTGGTGAATTTGGAGTGTGCGGATGATTTTAGGCCCCAGGAGGAAGCTTATTAATAATGCAGTTATTGCAGCNCCAGCCGCTCTAAAAGTAGCATACTGCAGAATATTTATNTCGAATTCTGTATATAAATAATATATCATAATGTATTAATTATTTTTTCGAACTCTAAAGATCTAGATGCCTTAAAATAAATGGCATCTCCTTTTATTAAAGTTGATTTTATCTTATCAATCATTTTTGAAAATTGATTGAANTGTTTTANAGTTATTTTTTTATTAAAAATTTGTTTAGTAGCGTATGAAACTAAATCACCAAAAGTATATACAATATCTGGAGATTTNTCATTTATATAATTTCCTAAACTTATATGACAATCTTTTGCTTTATCACCTAACTCTTTCATATCACCTATGACTAAAATTTTTCTNCCTTTATGACTTAAATTCATAAATGAATTGATTCCAGCTTTAAAAGATTCAAAGTTTGCATTATAAGTATCATCAACTATTAGATATCCATTTTTCTTAATTAACTGACCCCTACCTTTTAAAAACTCAAATTTTTGTATACAATCTAAAATTTTATTNTGACTTATACCNCTCGAACTAGCTATTGCNTAACTNGCTAANATNTTTTTTGCCATAATTTCATTTAAATTTTTGTTATAAATTTTTTGACCATTAATTAAAAATTNAATTTTATTTTTTATANTTTTATAAGTACTANAAAAATCAGTTTTTTTCTTTTCAAAACTAAAAGATANTGTATTTTTAAAAGTTAAGGAGGACTTTAAAATATTTAAATCATCATGATTAACAAAAATAAATCCATCTGATGNTGTATTTCTANAAATTGCTGTCTTTGTNTTNACTAAATCNTTAANTGAATTAAAATTTCCAATATGAGCTTGATGAATATTTGTTATTATACTAAAATCAGGTCTTATAATTTTACATAATTTATCTATTTCTCCAGGCTTACTTGCNCCCATCTCTACNATNGTATAATCNGCATTTGTNGNAAANTCAAATGTATTTACNGGCAATCCAATCAAACTGTTATAATTTCCTTTTGAATAATTAATNTTATATTTTGATTTAAAAATTTTAACCAACATTTCTTTGGTAGTTGTTTTGCCATTAGATCCTGTTATAGCTATAATAGGCATTTTAAAAAAACTCATCCAATCTTTAGCTAANCTNAACAAANTCTCTTTTGAAGATTTTATAAAAACTACNTTTTTATTATCTATTTTTTTTTCACTNAATACTAATGATGGTTCTTTTTTGAGAATATCTGGTAATATTTTNTGTGGGTCAAAATTTTTTCCTTTTATNGGTAAGAAAATATCATCTTTTTTCAAANATCTAGAATCTAAACAAAAGGAATTTATATTTTTGATATCANAATCAAAATTTTTTTTGATTAATCTTCTAAANAGATNTTTTTCTTTGATTTTTATTCTCATTTTTTTTAAAAATTTAACATACCAAATATTCCTAAAGTCAGGCTANTCAAAATTAAGGGGTTCTAGATTTAGATTAACCTGACCATAAGAATTAAAATANACTTTGTNTATTTTATTTAGATATAGTTTTTAGTTTATATATTATTTTCTATCAGTTCTTAAATAAGTTGGAACATCATAATCATTATCACCAAATGAAATGGTGTTAGATGATGAATTNGTTGAACNATTTTTTTCTTTATTAATAAATGACATTTGTTCAGTATTAATATTATGTCCTAAATCAACTGTTCCATCTTCATTTAAACCTGTGGCTATTACTGTTACNCTTACTTCATCTTTTAAATTATCATCTATAACACANCCNAGAATAACATTAGCATCATCACCAGCTTCTTCNTAAATGATACTTGATGCACTGTTTAGNTCATGAATTGACATATCATCAGGCCCTGTAATATTTACTAATAGNCCTTTTGCTCCTTTGATACTTGAATCTTGAAGTAATGGAGAATTGATTGCTTGTTGAGCAGCAAGAATTGCTCTNTCTTCTCCATGAGCTTCTCCAGTACCCATAATTGCATCACCCATATTTTCCATTACAGTTTTTACATCTGCAAAATCCAGATTTATTAGTCCNGGTACATTAATTAAATCAGATATTCCTTTTGTTGCTTGNTATAAAACACTATCNGCAAGTTTAAATGAATCATTAACNGATGTAGCTTTTTCAGTAATCTCTAGTAATGTTTCATTNGGTATNACTAAAAGTGTATCACAGTTTCTTTTNAACTCTTCAACACCGTTATTTGCTCTATCTTTTCTCTTNGGACCCTCAAAAGCAAATGGTTTAGTTACTACTCCTACTGTAAGAGCACCTAGTTCTCTCGTTATTTTTGCTATTGCAGGAGCAGCTCCAGTTCCTGTACCGCCNCCCATTCCAGCAGTTATAAATACCATATCACAGCCNTCAAGTGCTTTNACNAGNACGTCTCTATTTTCTTCTACAGCTTGACAACCAACATCAGCGTTTGCTCCAGCTCCAAGACCNTTNGTTAATTCTCTACCAATTTGTAATTTGACTTGAGAATTATTTTCATCAAGATCCTGTGCATCAGTATTTACTGCTATGAATTCAACTTTATCTAATCCAGATAAAATCATTCTATTTAAAGCATTACCACCAGCACCGCCAACACCAACAACGGCTATTCTAGCTTTTTGCTCTGATAAGTTACTTGGTTCAAATAACATTGTTAACCCCTTTCGTTTTTTTTAATAAGTCTTTTTTTAAATGTTAATTATAAATTAATTCTTTTACTATGGCACTGTCGTTATGTGCTATTTTATTTTCCTTGTAAATTTGATATTCTTCAATACCTTTACCAAGTATTAGTAATACTTGTTCATTTTTTAATTTTAATAAAGTTTTATTTATTGCTTCTTTTCTATTTTGACAAATTTCATGTTTTGAACTTTTAAAACCTTTGATTATGTCACCTATTATTTCATTCGGATTCTCATTCCTAGGATTATCATCAGTAATAACTATGTGATCAGAATATTTTTCAGCTATTGAGGCCATCAAGTGCCTTTTTTCTTTATCTCTATTACCACCACAACCAAACAAGGTAATTATTTTGAAATGATTTACAATTTTTTTTATGAGAGATAAATTTTTTTCAAATGCATCAGGCGTATGCGCATAGTCAACTATTACAATACCTCCATTATCTTTTTCATATGACTCAAATCTCCCTGGAATTGAATTGAATTTATTAATTGCTTTAACAATATTTTCAANACTTATACCACATTCAAAACATGCCAGAATACATGATAGAATATTTTGAATATTAAAATCTCCTACTAACCTNGTCTGAATGNTATATTTTTGATTTAAAAATACAAAATCGAAATCTGTTTGTACTAAACTTCGCTTNATATTTATGGGAAAAATNTCAGCCTTTGAATCAAATCCATATGTTAAAACTTTACATTTTAATTCTTTAATTATTCTATCTGAATATGGATCATCAATATTTATAATTGCTAATTTATCCTCNNCTAAATTGGTAAANAATTTTAATTTTGATCTAAAATAATTTTCAAATGTTTGATGAAAGTCAAGGTGGTCTCTGCTTAAATTTGTAAAAATTGCTATATCTACATTAACATCATCTACTCTATTTAATGCAAGAGAATGAGAAGAAATTTCCATATTTAAATTTGTAATTCCACCTTTAANCAAAGTATTGAATATATTTTGTAACTCTATTGATTCGGGTGTAGTAAAACCAGTGTTTTGTATTCCATTGGGCCCATAAAATCCAAGAGTACCCAAAAGGCTAGTATTATAATTATTAAATTCAAGAATATGATTTATCAGATATGTAACACTAGTTTTCCCATTTGTNCCTGTAACTCCAGTAATTTTCAAATTTTTTGAACAATCTCCAAAAAAATTAGATGCAATCTTTGACATGGCCTTTCTACTATTTTTAACTTTAATTATTGGTATAGGAATGTTTAAATCAAAATTATCTTCAACTAATATTGCGTTCGCGCCATGTTTTATTGCATCATTAATATATTTGTGTCCATCTGTATTAAATCCTTTTATAGCAATAAATAAAGAGTCTTTTTTTACTTTTTTTGAATTATAGTAGATTCCATGAATTAATCTAGAATCTACATTTCCTTCATATTTGATACCATTTAAAATTTTATTAAGCTCTATCATTATAAACTTTATTTATTTTTAGTTCTTCATCATAAAAAATGATTTCTTCAATAATATTTTTTGCACATGGAACTGCACTCTCACCTCCCCATCTTTTACTGTAAGAAGGCGCTTCAATAGATATAATTAAGACATATTTAGGATTTTCTATTGGAAAAATTGAAGCATAAGATGAAATGTAATCTGTCTGTGAATATTTTTTATTTTTAATATCCCAAATTTCAGCTGTTCCTGTTTTTCCACCTGAAGAAAATCCACTAATATATGCTTTTTTTGCTGTACCTTTGATAACNGTCTTTTTTAACATTGACAACAATCTATCAGATGTTNTTTCGCTAATGGTTTTATAAAGTATAGTTGGCTCCTCAAATGTGCTATATTGTTCAGAGTTATAAATGCTTTTAATAATTTTGGGCTTTAATAGATATCCCCCGTTCGCAATTGATCCATAAGCAGAGGCTAACTGAAGGTTTGTAACCAATATTGATTGGCCTATTGATGCACTAGCTAAATCTCTTTTATTTTTTTTATAATAATTGAGATTTTTAATTTCACCTTTATGTTCATCACTCATTGATATATTAGTTTTAATACCAAATCCGAATTTTTTAATCCTACTATGGAAAGATTTCATTTCTAAATCCTGAAAAATTTTTATAGTACCTATATTACTTGAATTACTNAATATTTCATCAAAACTTAAAGTATCATATCCATCATCATGGTCTTTAAAAGGATTAATATAGTTACCTTTATAAAATCCGTTTTCACAAAAATAATGACTTTTTAATTCNTCTAATTTATTTTCTAGTGCGTCTGCAAAACATATTATTTTAAATGTTGATCCAGGTTCATATGCGCTCGAGATAGGTCTATTTAAGTAATAAATGTCTGCAGAATCCTTAGGAAGATTATAAAACTTATTTAAATCAAAATCAGGTAAACTTGCTATGGCTAAAATTTCGCCTGAGTTCGGATCTAAAATAATTCCATTTGCACTTTTTGCCTTATTAATAGCCAAAGCATTTTTTAATTGATTTTGTAAAATTTCTTGAATTTTTATGTCTATTGTTAAAACAATATCTGATCCATTTTGTGCTAAATTTGTAAGGTTTTCATTAAATTTTGTTTTACCAGAAGCAGTTTTGTTATATTCAACAATTTTATTATGTCCCATCAAAATATTATTAAAATAACCCTCAATTCCGTACCTACCGATGTTTTCATTATTAGTAAATCCTATTAATTGCGCTCCAAGTTCATTATGAGGGTATAGTCTATGATTATATAAATCAANTCTTAAGAAATTTATTTTTTTACTTTTATTGATAAGTTCTTTATAATCATTTAAAATTATATCTTTTTCAATTACGATGTAATCTGATTTTGTTTCTAAAATTTTATNNTACTTTGATTTTGGTTGATTTAATTCTTCTGAAAATAAATTAATAATTTGTAATTTATTTTCTTCATTCAAATTTTCAGAACTAATCCAGAAAAGACATTTTTGAATTGTGTATGCTAATAATTTTTTATTAGTGTCATATATATTGCCTCTAAGACCTTGTTGCTCTTTGTATGAAATTGTTTTATTAAATATTTGNTTTTTGTAATCATTTGAATTGATTACTTGTATCGTAAAAAATTTTGATAAGATAATGACTGATATAAAAAGTACTATATTTCTAAATAAATTAATTCTATTTTTATATTTAAAATATAGTCTACTCATTTTTTTACCATTTTATTATACTTTTGGAAAAATCAGCCTTAATCATTCCATTTTTCTTTGCTTGTTTTTTAATATGATTACGAATTAAAAAGTCTCTTTTATTTATAGCAATAATTTTTTGATCATTAATAATTTTTATGCTTTTTGTTAAAGATGGTATTTTGTTTAATCTTAACTGTTCTGACTTATTGTTTGTAAAAATAACAAGGCCAACAATNAANGAAAGTAAAGGTAAATAAAATATTAATAAGTAGCGATTATCTAGATTTGAAAAATTATTTTTATTCCTATTACTATAATTTAAAGACATTCTGCTATTCTTAATCTGGCACTTCTTGCTCTAGGATTTAATCTAATTTCNTTTTTNGATGGTAGTATACCCTTACTTTTAATAATTTTTAATTTGGCTTTTTCATCGCAGATACAAACAGGAAATGTATGAGGACAAATGCAGTTAGTTGCATTTTTCTTAAAAAAATGTTTTACTATTGAATCTTCTATTGAGTGAAAAGTTATAACTGCTAATCTTCCACCACTTTTTAAATATCTTAAAGAATGTTGTAGAAATAAATTAAGATTTTCNATCTCATTATTTACTTTGATTCTAATTGATTGAAAAACTCTTGATAATGTTTTATTTATATATTTAGGGCTAGTTGCATTAACTATAGCATCTTTTAATTGATATGTNGTATTCATATTACCTTCTTTAGAATATTTGATAATATTTTTTGCTATTATTCTGTATGCTTTCTCTTCTCCAAAATCCTTAATTATTTTACCTAATTCATATTCATCAATATCGTTTAATAATTCTTTTGCAGANATTCCTTTTGATTTATCAAATCTCATATCAAGTTCACCATCATTCATATAGGAGAATCCCCTATGCCCTGAATCGATTTGGTAGGAGGAGATACCAAGATCAACAACTAAGCCATCTACTTTAGTAATACCAAGTTTTTTTAAAAAACTTGGAAATTGACTAAAGTTCCCTTTGTAAAGTGAGTAGGATTTTTCAGGAAATTTAGACAAGTTGTTTTTTGAACATTTCAGGGCATAGGAATCCAAGTCTATACCAATTAATTTTCCACTTTCGTTTAAATTTTTTAATATAAGTTCTGCGTGACCAGCAAAACCTATAGTACCATCAATATATATACCTTCTTTATTCATAACTAAATTTTTAATAGTCTCTTCTCTTAATACAGTCTTATGTATNTCTTGCATTTTTTAAAATTTTATTTCGTTAGCAATATCTTCAAAATCCTCATCGCTTATGATACTATCCTCGCTCAAATGTTTTGGAGACCATAGTTCGATTTTTTTAATCATTCCTATAATTGCTACGTTCTTGGTTATTTTAGCATAATCCAATAAAGTCGCTGGTATTGCAATTCTTCCTTGCGAATCATATTTCAAATGTACTGCACACCTTACAATAGATCTTACAAAACTTCTATGTTTCATTTTAATTGAAGATAAAGTACTTAATTGTGATTCAACTTTTTTCCATTCATCTAAGGGGTATAATATTAGACATGAATCAAATCCCCTCGTTAAAACAAATGTACTATTATTNACTGGTGAAAGAGATTTTCTATACTTTACTGGAATNCTCAATCTTCCTTTTTGATCAATACTATTATTGTATTCACCAGTAAATGATATATTTAAATTATTATCTTCCATTNTACTCACAAAAATTATTTATATTCGCACACTAAAATAGGGATTAATCCCCATTATTCCCCACAAACATATTAATCTTCACCACATTAATGCAAGAACTTTTTTTAATTAATGATTTTAAATAAAAAAAAAGCTCAATAAGATTGAGCTTTAAATAGGTGTTTGTATTTCTAATTAATTAATAGCATAAACAAAAAATTGATACACTGCTATAATTATTATGACAACCAGTACTATAGTGCCAATTTTTTTTGGATCATANTCGTTATCTTCAAGAAAGTTTTCTTCTGTATCTGATTCTTCATTGTCTTGTATAGGCAAAAATGTTAAATCTATATTGGTTGAAGTTGAAAACAAAGTATCAAACTCTTGTAAAATTGATTCAGACTTTTCAATATCAACAAATTTTAAATACTCTTTTAAAAAAAGTTTAATATACACATCAGATTTAAATGAGAAATCGCCTGATTCTAATTTTTCGAGATACTTAAGTTTAATTTTTGTATAATCAGAAATTTGATCTAAAGTTATTCCTTTTGAATTTCTTAACTCTCTAAGTGCTAAGGCGAAATTTTGTGATTTTTCCATGCTAAAATTTAAAATTTATATTCATCTTTACAAAGATGAAATCTTTTTTATTAATTGAAAAAATTGGGAAACTGGAAATCCAACTACATTTTCATAAGANCCCCTTATTTCTTTAATGAACGTTGCTCCATAATCTTGTATTCCATACGATCCTGCTTTATCATAGGGTTGAAATTTTTCTAAATAGTAGTCTATTGTATCTTCATTTAACTTGTAAAAACTTACTAATGTCTTTTCACAAAATTTTCTATTAATATTTAACTGTCTATTTCTAATTGATACACCTGTCATCACTTCATGTGTTGAATCGCTTAATTTAAGTAACATATTTTTTGCTTCTTTAAAATCTTTTGGTTTATTTAATATTTCGTTATTTGACACTACAATTGTATCGGCTCCAACTACTGTGTAATTTTGATAGTGCAGCGATACATTTGATGCTTTTAAATTTGCCAATAACAAACAATAATGTTCTGGAGANATATTTTTTGAAATTAATGACTCATCAATTTTAGAATCAACTATTTCAAAATCAATTTTCATTAATTTAAATAATTCTTTACGTCTTGGACTTTTTGATGCTAGAATGAATTTCATTTTAATTTTGTTAGTTTATATAATTTTTTATAGATGTCGTTATCATTTTTTAAAGTTAANCTATAAATGTAGGTTCCATTATTAATTTTTTTTCCATGNTTATCTCTACCATTCCATTCAATATTGCAAAAAGATGATAAACATTCATAATTATTTATAGACTTNATTTTTTTTCCAGATAAATCAAAAATTGCAATATCTACAATTGTTGGATAAGTTGAAGTTTTAAATGTAAATTGAGTTTTATTTTTAAATGGATTAGGAAAATTATAAACATCAAATGCTGTAAAATTATTATTTTCTAAAATTAGTTCAATTGATTTTAATGACTTATTATTAAAATTATCCCATACTTCCACATAAAGATGATTTAATCCAAAATCTAAATTCTCTAATTTAATTTCAAATTGACCAGTGTATACTGAGTCACAATTTGATGTATATAAAAAATCTTGACTTTCAAGTATAGTTTGATATGCTTCATCATTAAACCAATATCTAATATTATGACCTAAACCATCCATCAAGTTAATACCCGAAAAATCTTCTATTTCAACAATTATATTTTTATTATTAAANACTNTATCGCCATCTATTAAATNTCTTTTNTCTTCTGTCATAAANAAAATNTTTGGACCATTTGTATCTAAATTAATTTCATCAATTTCTGGATCTAAACTAATATTTAGATCGAAAATATTTTGACAATAATTAAATGGATTATTTTCTAATTGAATGTAAACTGAAGCACACNCTTGACATTCAGATGCATCAATNGGAGTAAGGAAGCATACGTCTNTATAAAAATTACCATGATAGATATTNTGTCCTGGAGATTTANATGTTATNGTGTCATCATCAAAATATTTTNTAATATTTTTTTCCCTATCAAATACTGATATACTTGCTTCATTATCACCAACATNGAAAGATACTTCCGAACCAATAAGTAAACTTTCTGGAATNTCACTATTAATCACATTACCTTTTTTAGGAAAAGGAAGTGGTAGTGCAGGGTCACCAAATAAATGGAATAAATGTTCTGAACTTGAATTATTTTTTGAATCTCTGATTAAATCACCTAATCTCCTTTCATCAAACTCTATATCAATATATTCATTTATCTCATTAAAAAATTTAGTCAAATAATTAATATTTGAAGTTTCTCCAATTCCTCTTGAAGTTGAAATAACAGCGATTGAACTTTTTTCTTCTAATAACAAAGCTTCAGCCATTGAATCTTTACCATCATATTCACCAAATGAGCATGTACCTACAACCCATATTGGCAATTTGTAATTTTTAATATCAAATAAATTTATATCTCTGCTTAACTCAAAAATTCTTTCATCAGCTAAAGTATTATAATCACCATGACCTATATAATTAATCATAGATAGTCCTTGATTAATATTTTGAATTAAATCTGATGTAAGTTCTGAGTGTAATAATCCATCTGAAGCTTGAATAGGATCATAATTTATACCATAAAAAGTTTTTGTAATCATATTTTCACTTATTTGTTCATAAATTAAGTTTGAATTAAAGGTGTGACTTAATTCGGGATATTTATTTGGATTAGGATTATTTTCATCATCACTTATTAAACTTACACTCATGCGCCATAAATTATCATTATCGTGCGCTAAATATAAATTTTCTATATAATTTTCAATATTATCTATAACTTTAATTGCATCACTATTATTTGTTACAGGTATTCTACCTGTTGAAAGTTGAGGATTTGCAGAAAATTGGTTTGATGATGAATAGTAATCGTCAGAAGGTACAGAACCATTATATATTGGAGGTATAATAGTTTCATCACCCAAAATCATTAGGTAATTTAAACTTGGAAATAATTCAATTTGAGATAAAATATATTCTCTAATTGCATTTTCAACATTTAATTCCGGATATAAAAAAATAATTGAATCTTTTGAAATAATTTCTAATTTTAAATCAGTATGTATTAATTCTAATTTTTCTGCTGATTCAAATAGATTTTCATCTGTAATTACTAAATAATCTATTTCATTAATATTTAATATCTTATTTGTATCTAAAGAAATGAAATCCTTGTTAAGTGCTTTATCAAAAGAATTACAAGAAACATTAAAATCATTCTCATTTAATTTAAATCCAATATTTATTGACTCAAGATAGTAAATGTAATTGTTTTCTACTTTATATGGAAAAATATCAATATGTAAATATGGACAATTCCTATAACTAAAGTTTTCACTAATTTTAACTAAATCGTGAATATGACCTTTTGAACTTTTATGATTAGTTTTTTTCCATTTAATTTCATTTATAGTAAAATCAATATCTTCAGCATCTGATGAAATAAACTCGAGTCTATAAATATCATAAACTATATTATCTAATGTGATAGTTGCGTTAGCATCCTCAATTTTAAAATGATTATCATATAAATTGAATTCATTATTATCTTTAACATAATCTATTGTATAGGAAAATGATTTAGAAAATAAAAAAATAATTAAAAATAATCTTGTATTCATGCTGAATTACCTTTTTTNAAAAAAATTGTATTATTATTAAACCTGAAAAATATATTTAATGTTCCAACATTTAATTTTTAAAAATAAGATTTAAATATTTTAATATAATACATTGCAAATTTACCATAAAAATTTATAGCAATTATAATTTTAATAATCTAATAATAATATTGACCATGTCATTTTTGATACTTCGCTAAAATTAATTAAATTTAGACGTAGAAATGGGTGTTTTTTTATTTAAAAGATTATTTAACTAGAAAATTAACTTTAATTTTAACTGAAATTGGAAAAAATTAAGTATAGTTTTAATCAACTTTAACAAATCTTATTACAACTATGAGTATTTACAAAGATTATATAAAAGAAATTAAAGAGCGTAAGAACCGTGGTCTTCATCCAAAACCAATTGATGATGGCAATTTGCTAAGTGTTATAATTGAGCATATTAAAGATAAAGATTGCACTGAAAGAGAATCTTCTTTGAATTTTTTCATTTACAATGTTATTCCTGGAACTACTAGCGCTGCTTTAATAAAAGCAAAATTTTTAAAAGATATTATACTTAAAAAATTTATAATTGATGAAATTTCATCTGATTATGCTTTTGAGTTATTATCTCACATGAAAGGTGGCCCATCTGTAAAAGCATTAATAGATTTACTTTTAGATAGTAACCCAAATAATGCTCAATCTGCAGCAAATATTTTAAAAACTCAAGTTTTTCTGTATGATGCTGATATGGAACGTTTAAAAAATGCTTATGAAGATGATAATCCTTATGCAAAAGAAGTTTTAATAAGTTACTCGAAAGCTGAATTTTTTACTAAACTTCCAGAAATCGAAAAAGANATTAAAGTTGTTACATATGTTGCTGGAATTGGAGATATATCAACTGATTTTCTTTCTCCAGGAAGTGATGCACATTCAAGAGCTGATAGGGAATTGCATGGACAATCCATGTTTGAACATAATATTGATAAACAAAATGAACTTTTAGCTTTAAAAGAAAAACATCCAGACAAAATTATTATGTTAGTTGCTGAAAAAGGTACAATGGGAGTAGGCTCTTCAAGGATGTCTGGAGTGAACAATGTTGCGCTTTGGGTAGGTAAAAAAGCTAGTAAATATGTGCCGTTTGTAAATATTGCTCCTGTTGTTGCAGGAACAAATGGAATATCACCTATTTTCTTAACAACTGTTAGCGTAACAGGAGGTATAGGTTTAGATTTAAAAAACTGGGTTAAGAAAAAAGATAGTGATGGAAATATGATTTTAGATTCCAATGGAGATCCATTACTAAAAAAAGTTTTTTCTGTNAAAACTGGTACCATCTTTACAATTAATACAAAAAATAAAAAATTATACCTTGGTAACAAGGAAATGACTGATGTATCAGATGCATTTACGCCTCAAAAAATTGAATTTATGAGGGCTGGTGGTTCATATGCTGTCGTTTTTGGAAAAAAATTACAATCTTTTGCAGCTCAAACTTTGGATATTGAAATGCCAACAGTATTTGCTACATCAAAAGAAGTTTCTGTTCCTGATCAAGGTTTAACTGCTGTTGAAAAAATTTTTAATAAAAATATTGTAGGTAATCAGTCAGACAAAATTTTACATGCTGGTTCTGATGTAAGAGTTAATGTGAATATAGTAGGATCACAAGATACTACTGGGCTTATGACCTCACAAGAACTAGAATCAATGGCTGCAACTGTTATTTCTCCAAATGTTGATGGTGCATATCAGTCAGGATGTCATACTGCTTCTGTATGGGATACAAAATCACAACAAAATATACCTAAATTGATGAAGTTTATGAATGATTTTGGTCTTATAACAGGTCGAGATCCCAAAAATAAATACCATCCAATGACTGATGTAATACATAAAGTTTTAAATGATTTGACGATAGATGACTGGTCGATTATTATTGGAGGAGATTCTCATACCAGGATGTCTAAGGGAGTAGCTTTTGGTGCAGATTCAGGTACGGTTGCTCTAGCATTAGCAACTGGTGAAGTATCAATGCCAATTCCTGAATCAGTAAAAGTAACTTTTAAAGGACAAATGACTTCTGATTTAGATTTTAGAGATGTTGTACATGCTACTCAATCTCAAATGCTTAATAANTTTGATGGTGAAAATGTATTTCAGGGGCGAATCATTGAAGTTCATATTGGTACTCTTCTTGCAGATCAAGCTTTTACATTTACTGATTGGACAGCTGAAATGAAAGCAAAAGCATCTATTTGTATCTCTGAAAGTAAAACCTTAATAGAATCATTAAAAATTGCAAAAGATAGAATAAAAATAATGATTGAAAAAGGAATGGACAATGATAAAGAAGTTCTTCAGGGTCTCATAAATAAAGCTAACAAGAGAATAGCAGATATAAAATCTGGAACAAAACCCCCTTTAGTTCCTGATTCAAATGCTAAGTATTTTGCAGAATTCGAAGTTGATTTAGATATTATTTCACAACCCATGATTGCTGATCCTGATGTACATAACGAAGATGTTTCTAAAAGATATACACATGATACAATAAGAGCGCTTTCTCATTATGAAGGAAAGAAAAAAGTTGATCTTGGATTCGTTGGTTCATGTATGGTTCACAAAGGAGACTTGAAAATTCTCGCTCACATTTTAAAAAATCTAGAAAAAATACATGGTNAAGTAATTTTTAAAGCACCTTTAATAGTTGCAGCGCCAACTTATAATATCATTGATGAACTTAAAAAAGAAGGTGATTGGAATGTATTGCAAAAATATTCTGGTTTCGAGTTTAATGATGATGCTCCTAAGAATGAAGCAAGAATTGAATATGAAAATATGATGTATCTTGAGAGACCTGGTTGTAATTTATGTATGGGTAATCAAGAAAAAGCAGCAAAAGGNGATACTGTCATGGCAACTTCAACACGTCTTTTCAAAGGTAGAGTTGTTGCAGATTCAGATAGAAAAAAAGGTGAGTCATTACTTGCATCTACACCAGTTGTAGTTCTTTCTGCAATTTTAGGAAGAACACCCTCCATTGATGAATATAGAAATGCTGTTAATGGTATTAATCTAACAAAATTTACGCCAACATTAAATAGTTTATATGCTTAACATATTAAATGATAGGAAAAGATGAACAAACCCATTGCAATAATTACTGGTGCATCAACTGGAATTGGAAGAAATTTAGCTATTAAGTTTTCCTCAAAATATTTTATTTACTTAATATCTAGAAATGAAAAAAATCTTAATGAAACAAAATATCTTATCGAAAAAGNNGGTGGCNAATGTAAAATTATTGTATCCGATATTTCAAAATCTGATTCTATTGATGTAATATATTCGCAGATAAAAAATAAAAGTAAAATAAATTTATTAATTAACAACGCTGGAATAGGAATTTTTAAAAATATATCAGAAACAACCATTGAAGACTGGAATAATACAATTAATACAAATTTAACAGGTTCATTCTTAATGACTAAAATGATTATTGATCAACTTAAATTAAATAAAAGTGGAAAAATTGTATTTATTAGTTCNGTTGCTGGATTACAACCATATAAAAATTCAACAGCTTATGTTTCATCAAAATACGCAATAAGAGGATTTGCATCATCATTAAGAGAAGAATTAAGAGAGCATAATATCAAAGTAATTACAGTTTTTCCTGGTGCTGTAAACACTCCTATATGGAATGATAAAAATATGGATGAATTAAGAGATGGTATGATGAAAGTTGATGATTTAAGTGACACTATTTTTCATGCTGTAAATTCGCCTAATAATTGTGTTACAGAAGAAATAACTATTCGTAGAACTGCAGGTGACTTTTAAAAAATTTGTGGGCAAGAATAATAACTACTATTTCTTTTTTTCAAATATTTTTCTTTTTTTTGAAGCAGCCCAACAGCAAATTAAACAATCATTTAAATCATGATGTCTAGCTTGACAATACTCTCTTCCAAAAAAAATTATTTGTAAGTGACGTTTATTCCAAACCTCTTTTTTCCAAAGTTTCTTTAAATCTCTTTCGGTCATTTCTACATTTTTGGCTTTAGATAATCCCCATCTCGATGCCAGTCTATGTATATGAGTATCAATTGGAAAAGCAGGGATTCCATACCATTGTGACATAACCACACTTGCTGTTTTATGTCCTACTCCAGCTAAACTTTCTAAATAATTCCAATCTGCCCTCATTCCTCCACCTTCTATTAATTGAACTGCCATTTTCTTAAGATTTTTTGCTTTTGTTGGTGCTAAGCCTATTTCTTTAATTAAATTTTGAATGAAATTGACATCTAATTCACTCATTTGTTCTGGAGTTGAAGCATGTTTAAATAAACTAGGTGTAACTTCATTTACTTTTTTATCAGTTGTTTGAGCAGATAACATTACGGCTACAAGTAAAGTATACGAACTTGAGTGATCTAGAGGTATTGGAGTTTCTGGGTATAAATTATCTAAAATTTTTCCAATTTTTTTAGCTTTATCTATGCGTTTCATAATTATCTTCTATTAATTATATCATTTATTTCTATTTCTGTTTTAGATAATTTATTGGTTAATTTTTCATATAAATCTTTAGAAATATCTAATCTTTTTTGCTCTTTTAAATTTAATTTTTCAAAAAATTTTACAATACCCAAAGGTTTTTTTATTATTACAGACCTTAACTTTCCTAAAAGTATTGAATATTTTTTTAAAAGATCTCTTATAATCCTATATTTATATACTTTATTTTTATTTACTACTTTAAAAGTATCAATTCTAAAACCTGAATCGACATTCAGAAAATCTAGGGTATCTTTATATACTTTTCTTGGATTATTTTTTATTTCATCTAAATGAATAAATCTAATATTTTCTATTCCAAACAAATTGATATAAGATTCAATGTTATTAGGAATTGATAATATATTTGTTGTGTAATATAACTTATTAACAATTGTAGTTTGCTTTGGAATGTTTTTTCCATTTAGTCTACTTTTTTCTAAATCTAGGGCTTTAGAAAAATCTTCAACAATTTCATCGCCACTAAATATAAACTGAGCATGCAAAGAGTGAACTAAATCAACTAAATTTCTAATCATTATGATAATTTTTGCTTTTGGATTATGATTATATATTTCTTGAGCTGATTTTTTTGAGAAAATATAAAATGTTGATGCTTCTCCAATGATCTTTTTATTTGTTGAAAATAAATCGTTGTAATCTTTTTGAGATAAATCATATGCACCATTTTTTCTTATTAAGTCACTACCAAAAAAATGAGGTTCTTTGAAATTTGGAAAATATATATCTGGATGCTTTTTTAAATATGTGTATAAAAATGTAGTGCCACATTTAGGGGCTCCAACTATGAATAGATTTGGTACCTTTGTCATTTTAATCCTAAAATAATTCTTTTTGGATATTTAATCATTAATTTAAATAATGAACTTATTTTTGTAATAATCTTAACCAAATTAAAGTTACCACCATAACTTGCAGACACATAATGCCATAGTCTGGCGTTTGAAATATAATAACATTTAATTCCAAGGTTTTGAGCTCTTATAGATAAATCTACATCTTCACCATACATATTAAATTTTTCATCAAAACCATTTAATTTTAAATAATTTTTTTTTGATATAAATAAGCAACAACCTGTAATGTAATCTGTTAAACAGTCTTTGTTGAATGATTTTTCATCTTTTTTTCTAATTCCTCTGTGAGATACAAAAAAATTAAATAATCCAAAATTTCCTCCAGCATACCATATCTTCTTCTTATCATTCATATATAAAATCTTTGGACCCATAATGCAATCATCACCATATTTATCTAATGCTTCAGAAAATGCATCTAAAATATTTTTATCACAAATAGTATCATTATTAAGAAGCAAAAAAAAATCAGAATCATCATTTTTAAGATCAATTATAGCCTTATTATATCCTTTTGCAAACATGTAGTTAGATTTATGGGATACTATATTAACTTTTTCATTTTTTATTTTAAGTAATGAATCATCTGTTGAATTATTATCGATCAATGTAATTTTGTAATTATTATAGTTAATGGCTTTTATAGATTGTATTAAATCAACCAAATATTTTGAACCATTCCAATTTAAAATTAATATGTTAACCTTACGACTCATTAATAAGTTCCCAAATACCAGATATGTAATATTCCCATGAAAATTTATGTTTATTTGACAAAATAAATTTGGTCATTTCATTTTTATCATTAGAATTAAAATATATATTTACTTTTTCTTCTAATGAAGTGATAGAATTATTTTCAATAATATAACCTGATTTTCCGTTAACAATACATTCTGAAAAACCACCGACATTATTAGCTATGATTGGCAAATTATATTCCCAAGCTTTAGAAATAATTCCACTTTGCGAAGCAGACTTGTAGGGTAAAATTAATACATCTGATATAATCATTAATTTTTCAATTTCTGAATGTGCTAGAAATTTATCAATCCATATAACCTTATCTTCAATTCCATTTTTACTAATAATAGTTTTATATTTTTCTGTATCCTCATAAGCTTCACCAGCGATTATTAACTTATGATTTTTATTTTTTTTAAGAAAAGTTTTGGTTCCTAACAATAAATTATCTACACCTTTATATGGTCTTATTAGACCTGTAAACAAAATTATTCTATCCTTTGATGTAAATCCCATTTCTTTTGCAATTTTTATTTTATTATATGAAGATTTATAGTGAATATCAATTGGTAAGAATCTAATAACGCTTTTAAATTTATTTTTAAACTCATTTAATTCATTTTCAACAAAAGATGACATAAAAATAAATTTATCAAAACTATTAGTATAAAATTTAACCAATTTTTTGTCAAACCAGCTTGGTTCATGAGGATTTATATTATGACAAATTGAAATTATTTTTTTCTTATTTATTTTTCTTGCTAAGAGTTTTGCAATTGAACCTAATGATAACCCTATAAAAGGATTCCAAAATGAAAAAATAATAACATCTGGATTCATTTTTTTTATTTTATTTGAAGTTTTTATCCAACTAATTGGATTTATAGAGCTGATTGTATAATGTGTATTTTTGAATTTATCTTTGTTGGAAAAAGTTTGAGATTTTCCAGGAAAAAAAAACTTTGGATACAAATAATTAAAAGAAAAAATTTCAACATCATGTTTTTCAGATAATTTATTATATAATCCTATATTATGATCTGATATACCTCCCCTCAAAGGTGGTGAAGGACTGATCAAAATAATTTTCATTTTTCTGAATTTATTTTTTTAATTTTAATTTCTTTTTTTCTTGCAGAATTAACAATTAACTCGCCTATTAATCCAATTGATAAAGATTGTATGCCGACAAGTATTAATAATATGCCAAGAAAAAATAATGGTCTATTACCAATGTATGTTCCTTGGAACCAAAGCGTTGTTAGATAAATATTAATTCCTAAACCTAGAGCACTTAAAAGAATTCCAAATGTGCCAAAAAAATACATCGGTCTATTAAAATATTTCTTCAAAAAATTAATAGTAAAAAAATCAAAAATTCCATGTAAAAATCTAGACTTACCATATTTAGTGACACCATACTCTCTAGGTCTATGATTTACAACAAGTTCTGTCACTTTAAATCCATTATTAAATAATAGTAAAGGAATATATCTATGTAAACCACCATAAATATTTAGACTTTTTATAACATTTTTTTTATAAGCTTTTATTCCACAATTAAAATCATGTATCCTTAATCCAGAAAAAATACTTATAAATCTATTAAAAAAATACGATGGAATAGTTTTAGATAATGGATCTTTTCTATGCTTTTTCCATCCTGAAACACAATCCCAACCATCATCAAGTATATTTATCAAATTTTTAATTTCTTTTGGATCATCTTGCAAATCACCATCCATTGTAATCACATAATCATATTTTACAATGTTAAAGCCCTCTTGAAGTGCATCAGATTTGCCATAATTTCTATTTAACTGAACAAGAATTACATTGTTATCTTTAGAAACTAAGTTATTGATGTTAGAAATACTTTTATCAGTACTACCGTCATCAACAAATATTATCTCATAAATTTCAGTTATATCTTTAAGTGAATCAATTATTTCATCATACAATTGATTAATAGATGACTCTTCATTATATATTGGAACTATAATTGAAATGTTTTTATGCATAATTAAATTTTATTAAGTTTATACTAAATTAAATTAAGTTAATAGAAAAACATAACCAATTATTTAAGAAGGTGTTGGAATTCTAATTATTTAGAAAACAATTCTTTGGCAAAGTTATCTGGACTTTTACCTTCTGGAACTGTATACATTCTTTCTTTAAACTTTATATTTCCTGTTTTTTCAGGGTCAAGAGCGTGTACAACCTTAATTTTAACTAAGTTTTTACCGCCTTTTTTTAACTTATCTTCAAATGTCTGTTTTTTAGCCATAAAATCCTCTTTCTGAGCGGTAAATCTACGAAAATACTATATAAAAACTAAAGGAAATTTTTACTTGTTAATTTTTGAGCCCTTAACCTGTTTAATTTGAAAATCATCACTTTTAAGAGAATCTATTTTTGACTCTAAAAGATTTTGCTCAGATTTTGACTGTTTAGCAATATAGTTGCTATCTTTTTCGCCGTAATTTATCATTATAAAAAATAAAAGTGCCAACGAAAAAGCAAAAGATAAACTAGTTTTAAAATCTGGTAAAAATGAAAATAAATTAGATTGTTTTTTACTGATTTGTTCATTAAGATTTTGAATGAAATCTTTTGATGTTTCAAATTTTGATATATTTTTAAAAAGTAAAATATTATTTTTAATTTTATTTACTTTATTAGCAAAATCATCATTTGATTTCATATAATCTTCAAATGATTTTTTTTCGTCGCTACTTAATTCATTATCAATATATTTAGAAATTAATTGGTTATAATTTTTATTCATCTTTACAAAACTTTCTTAGCATTTAAACATTCATATAATTTTAATCTAGCCCTATTTATTCTAGATTTAACAGTTCCAAGTGGAAGTTCAATTATTATACTTATCTCATCATAAGAAAGTTCCTGAATATCTCTTAAAATAATAATAGTTCTAAAATCTAAGGGTAAATTAGATAAACATTCTTGCAAATCCTGTTTTAAACTCTTATCAATTATATCTTTATCAGGTTCATTTGAATAATCAGGCACTACCAGTTCATCCTCTGAATATATTAACTCACTATTCGAATAAGTTTTTCTTCTTTTAGTTTTTCTTAATTCAGTTTTTGCAAAATTTCCGGCAATTGTATAAATCCATGTAGAAAACTTTGCTATATTTTTGTAAGAATTTTTATGCGTATATAGTTTTAAAAAAGTATCTTGCAAAAGATCTTCAGCCAAATCTAAATCATGTACGAATTGGTAAATATAATTTAATAATTTATCTTTATACCTGTAAATTAAATGGTTATAAGCAGAAACATTTCCATTTTGAAATTCTTTTATTAACTCTTCATCTGTTTTATCTGTCATAGTAACCTGTACAAATATTGTTAATTAAACATTTCATTTTATTATCTAAATTTATGCTAATAGTTTTTGAAGAAAAATCTAAGTCATTAATCTCTACTAAAATACACTCAAGTTCTTTTTTGGATATTTTTTTAATATATAATGGAATTTTTGATTTTATAATTTTATTTATAGTATAATTAAAATTTAAACAGGATTCATTATCGTAATTTTTTTTAAAATACATAGCTTTATATAAATTAAATAAATAAATCAAAATTAAATTAATAGAATTACCGTTAGACAAAAGTGAAATATAAATCTCAATAGATTTGCTTAAATCTTTTTTTCCGATACTATCTTGAAAATTCCATAAATGATATGTTCTGTTTGTACTAGAATTACTTTTAGATATACTATCAATTTTAATATAATTCATCACGTTTGAAATATTACTACCAAAATGCTCAATATATTTGGGAATTTCGTTTTCATTAATTTGTATATTTTCTTGCTTAGAAAAGAATTTAATCCAATCATACATTTGATTTTCGAAAGGTGTTCTTGTATCAACAGATGTTGCACTTTTTAATAATGAATTAATAAATTTATTTTTATTATCAAAATTATTTTTAACAAAAATTAAACAATGGCTATGTTCATTTTTAGAAATAATTTCAATAATTTCATTTTTAGCTTTAGTTGAAAATTTGTTTATATTTTTTATTATAATAGTTTTTTGTGAATCAAATAATGACGTGTTTGAAATTTCATTAAACAAGTTTTCTTGGCTATCATAACCTAGGTGATAAAGATATGTATGAGATTGCGTTTTGATTTTCTTTACTTGATTTATAAAAAAATCCTGCATATAAATATCATTTCCATATAAAAAGTAAGAATTTGAAATATTATTCATTCTTAAATTTTTAATCGCTTGTCCTAATGAAATTAAATTTTTCATAAATATACTTAATTTAAAAATATAATAATTAAAGAGATGATGAAACAATAAATTGAAAACATCCAGTATTTTTTATTTTTCAAAAGTATGTTAGATAAATAAATTGCCATCCATCCAAAAATAAAAGATATAAATACTCCAACAATTGAAACTATATTAAACGAAAAATCACCCTCTAGTATAGCAGCGCCAACAATTAATGGAATGGCTATAATAAATGAAAATTTTATAGCATCTTCTTTATTCACGCCTAAAATTAATAAAGTAGAAATTGTAATTCCAGATCTAGACACCCCTGGAAATAATGCTAATATTTGAAATAATCCCATAATAATAATGATAAATGTATTTAATTTTTTTTCACCATTAAAAAATTTTGTTGATAATAATGCAATTGCACTAATTAGATATGTATATGGTAAGTAATTTAAATCATTAAAATTTAATTCAATAAAATCTTTAAATATTAAACCAAATATACTTATTGGTAAACATGCTATTATAATTAACTTAATATTATTCAGATTTTTTTTGTTAGGTTCTAAAAATTTTATTAAATCCTTATAATAATAAATTATAATTGAAAAAACAGTACCCAAATGAAGCATAATCTCAAAACTGAAGTCTTTTACATCATAATTAGATATATCTTTAATTATTATTAAATGTCCTGAACTACTTATTGGGAGAAACTCTGTTAGTCCTTGAATAATTGCAGCAATGATTACATAAAAAAAATTATCTTCCATTAGCCTATTATTCCTAACATACGTTTTGATTTTTTTCCATCTCTTCTAAAACTTTCATAACCCATTGTTTCGAAAGTACAGATATCAGCAACTTTTATGTTTTTGTATGAAACGCCTTTGGTAACACAATCATAAATAATTTCTTTTTCTAAATTCAAAAGCCATTTTTTTTCTTTTTTATTTTTTTTAAAAAAAGAAAAATATTGTGCAACATCCCAATCTACCTCATAACAACAATCTTTAATATGAGGACCAATAAAAACTTTAATATTTTTAAAATTGGAAAATCCTTTATTTTTAAAAATATCTAATGCATTTAATATAATATGATTTTTAGTTCCTCTCCATCCTGAATGAATCAATCCATAATAATCATTTTTAAAATCGTGAAGATATATTGGAACACAATCAGCAACTCTTGTCATTAATTTTAATTTATACTTTTTTGATGTAATTAGACCATCAACATCATCATATAAACCAGGTTCAGTAACAAACTTGACGTTTGCAGAGTGTGTTTGTTGAGGAATTGCTACATCATGAAAACTCAAATGGTCATTTTCAGTTTGAAAATTAAGATCAATATTATTATTAAAAAATTTAGAAAAATTAATATCTATCATTCCCACTCTATCGTTCCAGGAGGTTTGGAGGTAATGTCATAGACTACTCTATTAACACCTTTTACTTTATTAACAATTTCATTAGAACATTTATTTAATATCTCATGTTTAAATTCATACCATTTTGCAGTCATACCATCATTACTAGTAACTGCTCTTAATGCTATTAAATTATCGTAAGTTCGAGAATCGCCCATTACACCAACTGTTTTGATTGGAATTAGCACACAAAATGCTTGCCATATTTTTTTATACTCATTAGTATCTTTAAGTATTTTCATAAAAATATAGTCGGCTTCTTGAAGAATTTGAATTCTTTTGTGTGTTATTTCACCTATTATTCGTACTGCTAAACCAGGTCCAGGAAATGGATGTCGATCAACAACCATAGATGATAGCCCTAATTTTCTACCTACCTCTCTAACTTCATCTTTAAATAGATTTCTCAATGGCTCTAAAAGTTTTAATTGCATATTTTTAGGTAACCCACCAACATTATGATGAGATTTTATAGTAACTGCTGGACCATGCTTTGATCCACCTGATTCAATAACATCAGGATACAAAGTACCTTGTGCTAAATATTTAACATTCTTATAACTTGATATTTCTGACTCAAATGATCTTACAAATTGTTTTCCAATAATTTTTCTTTTTTGTTCTGGATCAAAAACCTTATTTAATTTTTTCAAAAAAATATGTGATTCATCTAAATAATTTATATTTATACCTAAATCTGATTTTAGATTGACTAAAACATCATCAACTTCATTCTTTCTTAATAATCCATGATTTATAAATATGGCTTTACTTTGTTTTCCAATTGCTCTATGAAGCAATGTTGCAACTACTGATGAATCAACGCCTCCAGACAAACCACATATTACTTCATCATTACCAACTTGATTTTGAATTGAATTAATTGAATCTTTAATAAAATTTTCAGCATTCCAATTTGTTTCAAGATTACAAATTTTAAATAANAAATTTTTTAAAATTTGAGTGCCATATTCAGTATGNGTTACTTCAGGATGAAATTGAACTCCNTAGAACGGTTTTTTATTATGGGAGATTGCTGAAATAATTTTNTTACTTGATGTTGATATTATTTCCCAATCNTTTGATGATTCAATGACTTTATCAGNATGACTCATCCAAACATTAATAGAATTTGGAATATTGTCAAATAAAATATTTTNTTTATTNTGTTGAATATTTGAATGTCCANATTCACCAATNNGNCCTTTACTAATTTTACCACCCATATTATGTATTAATAATTGTAGACCATAACAAACNCCTAATATTGGAATATCAAGTTCTANAATTTTATTATTTAATTTTGGTGAATTTTTATCATAAACACTTGATGGNCCTCCTGATAATATTATNCATTGAATATTATTTTCNANGANTTGATCAATTGATATATCATGTTTNAATATTTTTGAATAAATATTTAATTCTCTNACTCTTCTTGCTATTAATTGAGTATATTGNGACCCAAAATCTATTACTGCNACAGTTTTTAATTNNGATTTATTCATAGAAAAACTTGATTAATTTTGAAATTTTNTCTTTTAATTGATTTCTTGGTATGATATGATCTATAAATCCTTTTTTTAATAGAAATTCAGACCTTTGAAAACCNTTTGGTAAATCTTCTCCAATAGTTTGCTTAATTACTCTTTGNCCAGCAAAACCTATTAANGCATTTGGCTCAGCAATTACAATATCTCCTTGCATCGAAAAACTAGCGCTTGCACCACCCATAGTTGGATTAGTTAAAAGNGAAATAAATAAACCACCATTTTTAGAGAATTCAGCCATTTTAGTNCTCATTTTTGCAAGTTGCATTAAACTTATTGCTCCNTCNTGCATTCTTGCTCCTCCAGATGCGGANACTATCAGNAAAGGCATNTTATTATTATCAGCATGTTTGATACCTCTACTTATAATTTCACCCATTACTGAACCTATGCTNCCTCCAATAAATCCAAAGTTCAAAACAATTAAAACTACATTTANAGTATTTANTTTACCTTCTAATGCAACNACTGCATCATTAATACCTGTTTTAGTTTCTGCATTNGATAATTGNTCTTTATAATTTTTAGANCTATTGAAGNTTAATGGNTCTGAAGAATAAATATCTTTTCCAATGAATGTTNTTTCTNCATCATCTATTAATAAATCTATGTAATCTTGATAAGAAAAATTGAAATGATGATTACAACTTGGGCAAAGATTAAATGAATTTTTAAGTAAATTACTATATATTACCTCACCACAACTTGGACACTTAATCCACATCCCCTCTTTTGTATCTCTTCTNTTTTTAGTTTTAATATTTTGACTTTTTCTTCTANACCANTCAGGCATTTTTAATCCATNTTAATCTTTTTTNGTAATTTCTTTATATTTTATTGGNTTGACGTAATTAGGTTTAATTGTTTTAATATCATAACATATATATTTATCAAAATTTTTGAATGCTACTTTNGCAATGTTTTTAGAAGATGGTAAAATTGTATTGATTTTTAAATCATCTTTATTAATTGAATAACCATANATANTTTCNTTTATATTAATTGAATCTATTGAATTAAATTGTATATNATTNATTTTATTGCGTTGTTTGTATTCTTGAATAAAGTAAAANNCTTTATATGCTGGAACTACAATAAAATAATTTTCATCATTTACNAAATGGTTAATAGATTCAATTGTATCTATTGGTATAATTGGTTTTTCTAAAGAATAAGCTAATCCTTTTGCCATNCTTAGACCTATTCGTAATCCAGTGTANGANCCTGGACCAATTGATAATGCAATCGCATCAATATCTGNCAATCTAATNTTTTGACTNTTAAATATTTCATCTATAAATTTTCCTAAAAGTGTNGAATGTTTACGATTATCATCTTCACGAATTGAAACTAATTCATTTTCAGCATAAAGAGAAACACTGCATATATTAGTTGTAGTTTCTATTGNTAAAATNTTTTTATNCATTATTNCTTATTAATCTTTCATTTTCACTAATCATTTTAAAATTNATTATATTAATATTTTTAGGTAAGATTGATTTAATATTTTCATACCATTCNATAAATAAAATNCAATCGNTATCAAAATAATCTGTAATACCAATATTGAGCCATCTATTNATATCTTTTTCTCTGTAACAATCAATATGAATAATTTTNTAGTCTGCATCATATTCATTTATTANNGTATAAGTTGGTGAGGTTACATCATATTTATANTTTANACCTTTTAGNACNCCTTTAACAAAAGTCGTTTTNCCTGCACCNAAATTACCATTTAAAGCTATAATATCGCCATNTGATATATNATTTGAAAAATTAACNCCTAACTTTTCNGTTTCATGNCTATTTTTTGTTAATTTACTAAAATTTTTTATCATTAATTATTTTGATTTAAAATTATATGCTCCATCCCAATTTTCATTTGGTGGATTATNTTTAAATTCTTTACAAATTTTTATATANGTTAAACTTGGATTTGTTATTCTACTTTTAGNAGACATATCCTCAAGNTNAGAACACTCTTCAAAAATCATAATTGCATCATCCCAGTTTTGNNTTAAATATTGCTTATGNCCGCTTTCAAATTTAGTTAATAATTTTGTTAAAGACTCATCTAAAAAGTTTTTATGACAAANCAACTCATATACATTTACTGATTGATTTTTACCCTTAACACGAANNAAGCCNAGTTTACGATATATATAATTATTTTTTGTTGCNTCATATACAGTTTTAGATACTTGAACATCAATNCCCCAAAATTTTGATCCAGATTCTAATCTNGCCGCTAAATTGACTGCATCACCCATACAAGTATAATTCATTTGTAATGATGANCCCATATTNCCAGTNACAAGATTACCTGTATTGACTCCAACTCTATGTTTCATATGCTTAATTGAATCAGGCCATTTATCTTCTATTGCCCATTTTTCTTTTAATTCTTTGAATTTATCATTCATTTTTAAAACAGATAAAATNGCTTTNTTTTCATGNTTTTTNACTTCTATNGGTGCNCCATAAAAAGCNACAATAGCATCACCTATATATTTATCTATTGTACCTCCNTTTTCAAGAATAATTTTTGTCATTTCAGTTAAATATTCGTTTAATACTTCTACAATTTCAGTNGGNGATAACTCTTCTGAAATTGAAGAAAAATTTGCTACATCNGAAAATATTACAGTATGGTAACCCTCTTCTCCACCNAACTTTGGAATGGTTTTATTTTCATACATCTGNTTAACTAAATCTGAAGATATATAGTTACCAAATGTAGATTTNAAAAATTTCTTATCTTGATTTTCAATATANAANTTATANGATAAATTAAATCCATAACTNAAAATGACTGATGNAATNGGATANATAACNGGNAGAANNAATGATTGACTTATATTTGGTACATTTAATTCAATACCAAAAATATATTTTATAAACCATATNTAATCNTTTAAAAATGATCCAATTGAGATATTAAACCAAATGAAAATAAGTATGATAGAANTTGATACNGAAAAAATAGGATTTAAGTATACCATTAAATAAAAAACTAAAAANGATATAAAAGATATNATTAAAAAACTNATTAATTTATCNTTTAAATCAGTATCAGNTCCAATNTAAGATATTGGAATNTAAATATAATTTTTATCTAAAATTTGTTGAATAACATGNGCATGAATTTCAACNCCATACATTTCNCCNTTTTCATTNAGTGGAATATTAAAATTNTCATGATGTTCTTGTAAGAGCTGAACCAATAATTGCTATTTTNTTNTTAAANGGATTTACACCTTTCCATTGNTCCATTGTAAANAATTCCATAAAACCATCAATNTCTGCATGGTTTTTTAATATNGGNTCACAATCNCCTTCTNCTGGATAACATGAACCATCNTCNAGTATTTCGTGTAAAGGAATAGTNTTAAAAGTTTTAAANCTACCATATGAACTTGGACCATAATANTTAATTAAGAATGTATTNTGATTTCCATATAATGGAATTTTTAAATGATTATTAATTAAATTTTTATAATTCATNTCATCNATATTCTTATNNGAGATAACACTTTGGATGGCTAATGAAAAATATTGATTTTGNTAAGAATCATTAACTCTTGGATCATCTAATATATATTTTCTTATAAATCCATCTTGATCGCTTACTGTACCNACTAAACCTAATTTAGCATTACTTTTTTGAAGAATNATNGNACTNGGCTTNACTAAATTAAAATTTTTNCCTGCTGTCCCAATTTCAATTTGATTATTTGCAGCAAGAATNATATCAACTCCTTTAANTGANGCTTCATGGATAGATTTNGAAAATTGAGAATCNGATAATGTTTTGTTATCAAACATAATATCNAAAGCTATTACAGAAACACCTGCNGANACTAAATTATCAACAACTTTTGACCAAATCAATCCTCTNTCATAAGGATAAAATCTNCCAATATTAGTATAAGATGATTGATCTAGNCCNATAATTACAACGTCATTATCNGATGAGTANTTTTTCTTAATTACTNAATTATCTTTNTTATNATACCTGTTTTTAATTTTACCTGATGAATCATANAGNAGNTCTCCGCTAATTGGACCCCTTAATTTAAATTTGAAATCATANAGATTTTGNTCTAATGANTCNTAAGCACCAAACCAGTAAAATAANGAATTAATTACCACTGCAAGTGNTGTAAATAAAAAAGCTAATNTATAATTTTTCATAAAATTTTTATTTTAATTTAAAAGTTATATGATATTTTTGAAAAGACAAACATACTTTTATATTCTTGATTGTCAATCATTCTTCTATATCTATATTGATAATTGAAATCTAAATATAAACTTTTAAAAATTTTTAATCTCAAATTCAAAGATGGATTATATTGTAAATATTCCGAAAATCCACTTGCCCAACTTATTGAATTTCCAATCTGAATAGTATTAAAAANGTTATTTNTATATGNGANTAATTTCAANTCTATTTGTTTTATATTTTGATCTTGAAAATAAATNTCATTTCCATAATCATAATAATTATAACTGAAACTTAAATTTGATGAATAATTATTTGACCATTTAGATTTAAGATTTAAAATNAATGTTTGATTTAATGATCTTGGTGAAAAATAAGAAGAATCATAATTAATATTTATATTATATAATANATCTTTCTTTTTNGACTGNGAAATATTAAAAAGAAAATTATGTTCTGCTACATAATTAAAATCATANGATATACTAAAATTTGTTTGAAAACTAGATGTNCTNTCTCTTCTNTTTGTTGTATCAGTTACAGTTATATAACCAAATTCATCTGCACCNGGCTCGCCCTCNTGTCCAGGTTCTTGATATGTAAAAACATCTAATGAATCTACACCATTNTCTCTATTTACTAANTTCATTGCTAAACTATAAGTTGGTAANCCATAACCAGGATAATAATTAAGAGCTAANTCATATTTATCTGTTTTTGATAATGCTTTTTTATCAATTTCAATACCATCNTCAATTCTTTTAAATCCACAATTGACAAATAATCGNTTATCTATCAATCTAAATTTATCATTTATATANTGNTCTCTTAAATCAGTTTGTAAATATGGATTAGCTAATGAATTATATTCTGGTCCNATTTGTTTGATNCCNANATTAAAATTATGTTTAAAATATTTTAATGCTAAATCAAAATTATAAGCTAANGAAGGCATTGTAATAATTTTCTCAAANNAAGTTNCCNCAGATAATAAATCTATNGGNAATATAGGTGTTTGATTAATACTAAATTGAAAAATATCTTCATAATCTGATAAATCAATATTTGATGGAAGTTCAAATTCTTCCATTATCATTCCATCTTCATTATCATCAAATAATATATCNAAATCATCTATAGATAATGAAGGCTCCCATATATCAGTATTNAGTAAACTTACACTTGAACCAAAGTTAAATATTATATTTTGATCATCAAGAGAAAACTGAAGNTTTGAACTTAAAACTANATTATCTTTAGGTTTATCACCAATCCANTTTTCTGANAATAAATTATAATCATAATTAGTATACCAATTATTCCAGTTNNTNATTAAATCATTAAATTGNATGGNATAAGTAGTATCAGATTCNTCNACTANCATAGTAAAATTTTCAATNTTATTTNAATTAATAAGTGAATCAACTAAATTTTCTGGAATTTCTATAATATGGTTNGGCATTGAATTAGAAATTTNNGNTANAGTATTAATATTATCNTTTGCTTTTAAAAANCCTATATTAAAAAAAATTTTATTTGGATTNCCAAATCCNAAATCAACNCCCAGTAAATTTCTTTTNAAAGTATAATTATCCCTNCTAAAATCTANAGTAAAATTTTCATCATTAATCCATTGATTNAAACCATNNCCNCAACCATCTTGGCAACATTCATCTTGATTNACATNCTGAATTAAATTACCTTCTGAATCAATGCAAATTTGATTTGAATTTAGATCTGTTAANACAATNGCATTATTTTGAGGNTCNCCTAATACGCTTCTTGAAAGTTCACCACTAACAATTTTAGTATCAAAATATTTAGAGTCAAGTTTAAGATTTAAACCTCTTACTCTATATCCGTTTAANACATACTGATTTAAAGTTGGATANGAATCACCTAGTTCTANATTTATATATGGCGCTTTAACAGANACTAAATATCTATTTTTATCTTGTTCATAAATATTGCTTTCAGATGAAATTTTAAACTTATTTCTAATCCTTAAAAAATCAAAGTTAACTCNATAATCAACATTTAGATTATTTGAATTTANACTTTCATTTGAAGTATTATTTATTGANTAAGTATTTGATATTTTACCTGTGTGNCTAAATAATGTTGANAAACCTTGGAGTCTATCTTTTGATATTACTGTAAATCCCCATTTAGTAGCAGGTAGAACTCTATCATATTTATCATAAAATACTACTTTTAAATTATATCTACCATCTACCAAAAAATCNGGTTTATATATNAANTAACTATCATACATTGTTACTTTTTCNGTTATATCTCTATTATTTAAGTATATTTTAGTTTTNNATACATCAATATTTTTTAACTTNAAAAATGATAATGAAATCAATAAATCTTCTTTATAAACNCTTGTATCAGGNANAGGGCTTAAAATTTGAACTCCTTGATTACTTAGTTTGCTTCTANTGTTAGACTTTNTATTATTCTCTTTAATATTTATTTTTATGGGATTCTTTTTTGGNTTTTCATAAGGATATGAATATAAACTGTTATCCTTCAACTCNAAAGTNATAAAATAATTAATACCATTTTTTGTTACATATTCNNNAGGAATTATTGCATTAAAGAAATTATCTTTNGAGTGNACCATATCCAATTCTAAANATTCTNTTTGNTTATTNGATCTNTAAAATANAGTAACTTTTTTAATATTNTCATAACTTTGATTTATTAATACNTCTACTTTTATGGANGTNTTTGAATTAGAATCAANNATGTGCGAATGTTGAATTATTTCTGTNTNTANAAATGANAAAAATAAAAAGTANAAAAAATATTTTAGCATAAATAAAATCTATTTATTTATATTTAACAATTATTTCTTTAATGTTACCNTGTGAGTCTTCTANTTGAATTCTAATGACATTTTCATTATTTGTAGTAACATCTAAGTCTGAATTTATGCTTTGTGTATCAATTGTATCATCAAAACCTGTATCAATATCAGAACTATCATAGTCACCATCTTCTTGATCTAAATTTTGAATTTGTTCAATATCTTGGCTTGTCATATTCTGTGAGGTTATTGTACCGCTACCTGTTGAAATNACTTGTGAGTCCTGNGTTAACATAACAACTCTACCNGACTCAATATTTTTGACTTCTACCTCTCCTTCCACNCCAAGAAATTTATCACCNTCNGGTCCATTGCAAATTANCCAAAANTCCGTACCTTTAACAGTAGCAACAGATGTTGGGGTAACTATAGTAAAATATTCATCNGCTTGATTNTCAATGTTAAAGTTTAANATNCCATTATTTATTTCTACATTTTTAACAATACTTCTNGATTTGATTCTGCCTTCNATNCGTACATCAGAATTTTTTAATATTTTAATTGAACTNGCATCATCTAAATACCTNTATATTGAAAATCCATTTTCNCCAGTACGAATTCTATCATCNCCATATAAACCTANTCCTTTATAAATATTTGAGGTGAATTTTTTTTCTGAAAATTTTTGATATTCTACTTTACCTTTAGTNTTAGTTACTAATCCTATTGTCTGATTTGAANAACCTAGACTAAATANANATATATATAATATGTAAATNAATTTNTTCATTCAATTTCAATATCAATTATCTGAATTTCTCCAGAATTTAATTTTTCNATAATATCATANAAATTTGAAATTGGTATAACCTGATCATTTAATATAATAGTGTTATTTTGAACTCTAAAATCTTTTAATTCACCATCCTCATTAAAAAGTTCCTCNTATTGGTAAC
>PARL01000011.1 GCA_002711465.1 Fidelibacterota bacterium
CAATTTTACATTCTTCAATATCTTGTCAAGATTGTAATTTTGAAATTAAAAAAAATGAAAACGCCTATACAGTTTCAAAGAATTTAGTTGATCGAGGCATAATTGATGAGTCATATATTTTTCTATTAGGTTCAAAATTATCATTTTCNGATAGANAAATAAAAGCAGGACTATANTCNTTAAATGGTANAANTAATTTGAAAGANNTNTTANAACTAATAACAAATTCNAGCTATGACTATGTAAAAGTCACAATTCCAGAAGGTTGGGAGTATANTGCTATATCNAGAAAACTNCATCTNAGTAAATTGGTAGATTCAGTTAAATTTAATGCNTTATTTNANNATNNAGATTTAATTAAAGAATTAAATATAGGAAATCCATTAAATTTNGAAGGNTATATTTTNCCTGANACATATTTTATATCTAGTANNCAAACTGAAAAAGATATNATTGTTATGATGGTANAGGAATTTAAAAAAAATATTGATAAAATTGATTTTGGTAACACTTCAAAGAATTTAACATTACATGAAATTATTACACTTGCTTCTATCATACAAGGAGAGGCAATGAGCCAGGAAGAAATGAAGACAATTTCATCTGTTTTTCATAATCGACTTAAAAGAAATATGAACTTAGATGCAAATGCTACTATTCAATANATTATACCAGGNAAAAATAGAAGGTTACTTAATAAGGATTTGGAGATTAATAGNGCATATAATACATATAAAAATAAAGGTTTACCTCCTGGTCCTATAAATAATCCTGGTTTTGAAGCAATAATAGCAGCTATTAAGCCAATATCTACAAANTACTTATATTTTGTAAAAGATACTGAAAACTATGGCAAGCATGTTTTTAATTCAACTTTTGGTGGTCATGAGAAAGCCAGAAAAAAATACTTAAAATATTTACGAGAAAATGGATTTAAATAATTTAAATGATAAACAGTTAGATGCTGTAAAAAGTGTTGGTCAGCCAAATCTAATCTTTGCAGGTGCGGGAAGCGGTAAGACTAGAGTTTTGACTTATAAAATAGCATATTTAATTCAAGAACAAGGTTTGCCTCCAGAAAAAATACTAGCAGTTACATTTACAAACAAAGCTGCACAAGAAATGAAATCTAGAGTTCAAAAACTTCTTGATTTTGACATATCATCAATATCTATTGGAACATTTCATTCAATCTCTGCTCTACTTCTTAGAAAAGAAATACATAATTTAGGGATTTCAAATAGTTTTATAATTTATGATCAACCAGATAGTGTGTCTGTGATTAAAGACTGTATTAAAGATCTTGGCTTAGATGTTAAGCAATTTGAACCAAAAACGTTTAAAAATCATATTAGTCAATTGAAAAATAGTTTAATATCATATGAACAAGCTGAAGTATTAGCTAATGATTTTTTACAAAAAAAAGTTGCTGAAGTATATGCTTTATATCAAAATCAATTGAAGAAAAATTCTGCATTAGATTTCGATGATTTATTATTGAAGCCATTAGAAATTTTCAAAAATTATCCACATATTTTAGAAAAATATCAAAAAAAGTATGGATATATTTTAGTAGATGAATATCAAGATACCAATAAGCCTCAGTTTGAGTTTATCCATTCTCTTGCAATTAAGCATAGAGAAATATGTGTTGTAGGAGATGATGATCAGTCAATTTATGGATGGAGGGGTGCTGATATATCGAATATTTTAAATTTTTCTGAAGCATTTGGTGAATCTAAAATATTTAAACTTGAACAAAATTACAGATCTACACAAAATATTTTAGATGCCGCATATCATGTTATATCAAAAAATACTACGAGAGCAGATAAAAGAATTTGGACAGATAACAACATAGGTGACCCAATACAAATAGTTGAAAATTTTAATGATTCAATGGAAGCAGAAAAAATTTTAAATTTAATAAATACGAACAAGTCAGAATCAAATTATAGTTTAAACGATTTTGTGATTTTATATAGGACTAATGCTCAAAGTAGAATAATTGAGGATAAATTAAGAAGAGCAGGTGTCCCCTATCATATTATTGGAGGAGTTAAATTCTATGAGCGCAAAGAAATTAAGGATATACTAGCTTATCTTAAAGTAATATCAAATCCATCAGATAGTGTTAGTTTATTAAGAGTATTAAATTTTCCTGCAAGAGGAATTGGTAAAACATCTGTTGATAAGATAATTTCTTTATCAAAAGATAAACAAATAACAATTTTTGATATGCTTAATCTTATTGATGAGGTACAAATTGGGGAATCTCAAAAAAAGACTATTAAATCATTTATTAGTAAGATTAATAGATTTATTAAATCGATAAGTAATTACAATATTGTGAATGTGGTAAATGATGTAATTGAAGAATTTAAAATAAAAGAACACTATCAAAAACAAAACACTTCAGACTCTAATGAGAGATGGCAAAATATTGAAGAGCTTATAAATGGAATGATTGATTATGACAATGAAAAAGAAGATGGAAATCTTACAACCTTTCTTGAAGAAGTCTCATTATTAACAGATATTGATAAATGGAATGATAAAAATGAACAAGTTACATTGATGACAATTCATAGTTCCAAAGGTCTAGAGTTTCCAATAGTGTTTATTGCTGGTTTAGAGGAAGGTTTATTTCCCATATCACAGTATTTAGAACAAAATGAAGAATTAGAGGAAGAAAGAAGATTGTTTTATGTTGGTGCCACAAGAGCAATGAATAAACTTTACCTATCATATTCTAAAATGAGAAGAAGGTTCGGTGCCGAAGTTACACAAATGACAGTTTCAAGATTTATTAATGAATTGCCTGAAAATAATATTGAATATTTGCAAACAAATAACGATTTTTTAACAAACAAGGCGGTAACGAAAGATGTAACTTTTAAAAGAGGGCAAATAGTAGAGCATAGTTTATTTGGAAAAGGAAAAATTTTAGATATTGAAGGAATTGGAGGAGAGTCTAAGATATCAATAGTTTTTCATGGTAATATCAAAAAAAAATTAATTGCAAAATACGCTAATCTTAAAATAGTATATTAGTATATAAAAAAGGAAATTATATGTCAAAAAAAACAAATGTATGGCTAGGTTTATCTGAAAAAGAAGTTAGTTATAAGAAAATCGAAAAATATAAAGATAGTTTTATTGATGCTTTAAAAAAAGAAAATTTAAAATATACAAATCAACGTTTTGCTATTTTTGAAGAAATTCTNTACGGNAGTAAGCACAGAGAGGTTGAACAAATACTAGAAGCTTTAACAAANAGAGGNTTAAATGTTTCAAGAGCTACTGTATACCGTACATTAGATATTTTAGTTAAATATGATTTTATACGTAAAATGGACATTGAAGATGGAAGAGTTCGCTATGAGTCAAATATAGGTAGAGAGCATCCTCAGCACGACCATATGATTTGTATTGAAACAGGAAAAATTGTTGAATTTTTTAGTGAAGAAATTGCTGCTATTCAAGAAAAAATTGCGCATAAAAATGGATATGAAATAATTAAACATAACCATCAAATTTTTGTAAAACCAATTAAAAAATGATAAAAATTCAAACAATAAATAATTTTTTATTAGGTCAAGATATTTATGGTTTCTATCAATCAACTTTTAAAGAAAAAAAAATAACTAAAAATGGAGATCACTTTATTGATCTACAATTAAGAGATAAAACTGGTCAAATCAANGCTAAAATATGGAAGTTTTGCGATTTTTTTGATAAACAATTTTATGAAGGAGATCTGGTAGCAGTTAAGGGTACTGTAAAAAAATATAGAAAAAATTTATTTTTAGAAATCTCAAATATAAATCAATTAGCTCCANCAATATATTTGAAATATGGATTTGATGAAAAAAGTATTTTACCTAAAATCTCAATTTCTACTGATGTTCTTTATAAGGGTATTCTTAAAGATATTTTAAAAATAAGTGACCCTTATAAAACATTTTTAAATGACATATATGATCATTATAAATTTGAAATCAAAAACTATCCTGATAGACTAGTTAACTCTAACTATGGTTACAGGGGAAGTTTAATTTTAAAAATTTCTAATGCACTTAGGATTGCTAAACTTATTTATTCTGATAAAAAATTAATTGATAAGGACTTAATAATATCTTCAATTTTGTTGAAATATATTGGAAGAGTTAAGCAATATAATTACGATATCATATTTTCTCTATCAGATATATCAAAAAATGAAAGTTGNTATATTTTAAGTAGAGATATAATTAAAAAACATGCTAAAAAGCACAAAATTTTCTTAAAAGAAAACATTATTAGTTTAACGGATATTATTTTATACGATTCAAATACAAAACGAAATGATAATCCAATTGCATCTATTGTTACTAATATTTTTAACTTAGAAGAATCAATTTCATACAATCAGCAAATTGATGAATAAATATTTAACAATCACATTTTTAATCTATTTTTCAATTATTTTTTCACAAAATAATGATATAGATATATCAAACTTTTATGAGCCAGTCATTGATTATAATCATATCACGTTAGACCCAAATTATTCAACTTCTTTTTTAATAAATACATATAATCCAAATAATATAGATGATATTAATTTGTATGATATAAAAATTGATGGCTCTATAATGACTCCATCAGGCAGTTATGTTATATCACCACTTTTGAATAATTTTATGAAAGATACTATATCATCAACTGCATTTGAACACAGTAGAGGAGATTACGCTTTTAATGAAAATGTCATTTTCATTGATAAAATTGTAGACAGTACTTTAAAAACTATATTTGTAGCGCAATCAAAAAAATATGATGGTTTACAATCAATAAACTCTAATAGTGATGCATTGCAAAATTACTTTTTTAATTTATCCAAAAAACATAATATAAATGATGATTTGAACCTGCTATTAAGTTCAACAATACTTTATCATAAAGAAAATACGATTATACCATTAAAATCAAGTTCTTCTTACAGAAGATATTCAGAAGATTATCTAGCCGGAATTACATTGCAATCTAATTATAAAAATACTTTTATTTTTATGCTAAATAATTCGTTTCAAAACGGTAGAGGAAATTTTTATAACAATATAAATTCAGATAGATTTTGTAATTGGATTAATTTTTATGGTAGATATTCTTATAATAAAAATATTGATTTCTTAATACAAACACACAACAAAGAAAATTCAATTGAAAACCTAACAAATACTAATGAATTTTTAAAAATAAAAACTATATCAAATGAGTATATACTTTCAGCAAAATTAAAGCATAAAAATAGAGTTTTAAAATTTTCCGTTTATAAATTTGATCATAATTATATGGGTGATTTCATTTATAATAATGATCAGCTTAACAATATTTATTTATCAGAAGTTAAACTTAATCTGCCGAAGTTTAATTTTGATTTTTCATATAAATACTCTGATGATATCACGCTAACATTAAAAAGATTTACAGAAAGTTGTATTTATGATTATGCAAAAGTTNGACAAAATGATATTAACAGTCTTATAATAAATTACAAAAAAGATTGGTTTGAAATATTTTTGGAACCTTTTTATCTCACATCATATTACAATGATGCTAGTTTTAACATAAATTCTTTATCTAAAGAGGGAGAAATTACAGGCTTAAACTCATTTTTNATNCTTGAAAAAAAATATTTAATGGCAAATTTTAAAAGTTCTATNTANAATAGTAATTATAAAACTCCACTAGACTATTATTTTAACTATTCTATATTGTTTGCTCCAAAATATAAAAATAAAAGATTTAGACCTTTNNTAGGCTTAAATGGAATTNATTCAAAAATNAACAGTTCAAACTTTATTGATTTTACAAATGAAGANAATTCATATGTAATTTGGAATGATTTGATAAACGATANCAATCAANCATCAAGTAAAAATGTTAGTTTAATAAATTTAGAGTTAGGTTTGATNTTAAATNANTTTAAAATTAGTTATCATTTCACAAATCCACTAAGTGAAGATATNCTATTTTCATATTCAGAATTATATCAATCAATTCCTTTTTTTTCTAAGTTACAGGTGACTTGGCAATTTTTAGATTAAAAAAAAGTTTATAATCATATAAAGTTATAATAAATTATATGATATNTTTTTAGGTTAAAACAATTAATTAAGAGGTTTGCTATGAGTGATCAGATTTTAGAAATAACAAGCGAAAATTTTGATGAAAAAGTTATTAATTCATCAGTTCCAGTACTAATTGATTTTTGGGCTGAATGGTGTGGTCCTTGCAAAATGCTTATGCCAACAATTGATAAGATTGCTAATGATTTTAATGGTAAAGTTATTGTAGGTAAAGTAAATGTTGATAATGAGAGAGATATCGCAGCTAAATATAATGTAAGAGGAATACCCAATTTATTAGTATTTAATGCTGGAGAGCCTCAAGAACAATTAGTTGGTAATGTACCTGAAAATCAAATTGTAGATATACTTAATAAGTTTATTTAAACAGAGATTAATATGAAGCATAATTTAATTATAATTGGATCTGGCCCTGCAGGGCTAACATCTGCTATATACGCAGCAAGAGCTGATTTAAAACCTATTGTTTTTGAAGGTAATCAGCCTGGTGGTCAATTAACTATAACAACTGATGTTGAAAACTATCCTGGTTTTCCAGATGGTATTATGGGTCCTGAAATGATGGATTTATTTAGAAAACAGGCTCAAAGATTTGGAGCCGAAACTCATTTTAAAAATGTTGATAGTGTAAATTTAAATAAAAGGCCATTTGAAGTTAAAGTTGGTGATGAAATGCACCTTGCTGAAAGTATTGTAATTGCTACAGGAGCATCAGCAAAACTACTAAATTTTGAATCTGAAGCAAAGTTAATGGGACACGGTGTCTCAGCTTGCGCCACATGTGATGGTTTTTTCTTTAGAGATAAAGAAGTATTAGTAGTTGGTGGTGGTGACTCAGCAATGGAAGAAGCAACTTTTTTAACAAAATTTGCATCAAAAGTTACAATTGTTCACAGGCGTTCAGAATTTAGAGCATCTAAAATTATGCAGAAAAGAGTTTTTGATAATCCTAAAATTGAAATTTTATGGAATCATTCTGTTATTGATATGATTGGTGATCCAAATAAAGATGGTTTGACATCTGCAAGAGTAAAACATTCTGAAACTGGTGAAGAATCTGAAGTTATGTGTGATGGTTTATTTTTAGCAATTGGTCACAAACCTAATTCAGACTTTTTGAATAATCAGTTAGAAACTGATGATAAAGGATATATCATTACCAAAGCAGATTCAACAGAAACTTCAATTGAAGGTGTATTTGCTTGTGGAGANATACAAGATACAGTTTANAGACAGGCTATAACTGCTGCAGGCTCTGGNTGTATGTCTGCAATAGAAGTAGAAAGATATTTAGAAACTCTTCATTAAAATCAGTTTATTAAATTTTATTATGTAATCTTTTATATGAGATTATGAAATGAAAATTTTAATTATCAGTGCTGGTCCGGGTTTAGATGAAATCCGTAAAGTCCATGGACATGCTACAGATTGGATTACTAAGTTAATACCTTCNGANATTCAAGTAAATGTCGTTAATTCATATAATAATGAAGATTTTAACGAATCTGAATATGATGCTTGGATTATTACCGGAAGTGCATTTTCAGTAATTGATAATACTCAATGGATAATTAAGTTAAAAGAAAAAATCAAATATGCAGAACAAAATTCTATATATGTTCTAGGTGTTTGTTTTGGACATCAAATAATTAGCGCCGCTTTAGGTGGTAAAGTTGTAAAAAATCCAAAAGGTTGGGAATTAGGTTCATATCTATTAAATCTTAACTCAAAAGGTCTTTCCTCTGAACTTTTTAAAAATATTAATAGTGATGATTACTTTTATTTTTCACACGAAGATGTAGTATTGGAATTACCTTCAAATGCTCAAGAACTTGCTAATAACAAAATGGGATTGCAGTCTTTTCATATAGANAATAANATCTTTGGCGTTCAATTTCATCCTGAATTCACTTTTGACATCATGGAACAGTATGTAAAAATTAGATTTCAAAAAGGTGTTATATCACAATTAAATCCTGTGTATGAATCCAAAACATCATATAAAGTAATAACAAATTTTATAGAAATTTGTAAAAGGAGAGTTTAATGAAAAAACCTATTTTTTCACTTAANAATTTAGAATTAGTCAAAAATAATCATAAAATTTTATCAATAAATAAATTTGATTTTCATAGAGGCGCCATGTATTTATTTTCGGGATCTATTGGATGTGGTAAATCTTCACTAATGAAAGTATTAATTAAAGACTACAGTATTGATGGTGGATTGCTTTTTTANGAAGGCAATGATCTTAATAAGATAAGTTCTTCAAAATATCAAAAGGATATATATTTTCTTGGNAGAAACGATAAAAGGCCGTGGTTAGGTGGNTCTGTTGAAAAATTTATGATTAAACAAATTAAGTCTAAAATTTCCAATGATTATAAAAAAGTTTTTAAAAAAATATGTAATNCTATGAAAATATCTGATTATTTATTGAAATCTGATATTAATAAAGTATCCGATGGTGAATTTAGATGGATACAATTATCATTAGCGATAGCTTTTGATACCAAAGTTTTAATTATTGATTATCTAGAAAAGTTTTTAGACTCTAATAGGAGAATTATTTTAAATAGAGTCCTTAAAAGAAAAAGTAGCCACGATGGTGTTACAATTATTACCACTTCATATACACCTGAATCATTTAAAATGTCTACATCAGTCTTTATTAAAATGGATAAAGGTAGAATAACTCAAGTTCGTTCTGTTTCTCATAAGTCTAAATAAATTATCTAAAGTATTTTGTCTTATAAATATTTTGTAATTGTAATATTTGCTTCTATTTATTAAATTAAACCGACCAGTCGGTTTAATGTTATGGCAAATGATAGAGAAAATAGAATAAATCAAATATTAAATGCAGCCTTTGATGTGTTTGTCAGAAAAGGTTATTCCAAAACTACTATGGATGATATAGTAGAGGCTTCAAATTTAAGCAAGGGAGCTCTCTATCATTATTACGGAAGTAAAAAAGAATTATTTATAAGTNTAATTGATCATTGGGAAATATATACTTTTCAAGATTTTTATGATAAAAAATCAAATGATAAAAAAGCGAGTGATATTTTAAGATTATTTTCTAAAAATGTAATTAAAACATTTACTGATAAAAAAAATTCATATATCGCTGAGATTGAATTTAGAGCAATGTCAATACAGGATTTAGAAATAAAAGAAAGGTCAAACTTACTTTATAACAAATTACTTGACCTATTTGAAAAGGTAGTAGCAAAGGGTATTAAAGAAAAAGAGTTTAAAGAATTAGATGTAAGAAAAACTGCTATGACAATATTAGCTATTTTTCAAGGAATTAGTTGGTTCGTTGTTGCAGATGAAAAATTTGTTACTCCTGAAGATTACATAAACGATTCAATTGAACTAATCATCAGTTCGATTTCAAGATAGAGGATATTAAAATGGAAGTTGAAGAAAAAATAGATTCAAAAATGTATACTGAGGCTGATTTAATTGGTAAGGGTGGNAAATTTTTGGTTCTTACCGCCTTNGAAAGTGAAATATTTAGTAGAGAAAAATTTTCAGAAGAACAAACAATGATTGCTTCTTCGGCTGAAGATTTTGCTAGAGAACAATTAAAACCAATCAGTGACCAATTAAATAATGAGCCCAATGAAGAATTGACAAGAAAAATTTTTCGACANGTTGGTGAGCTTGGTTTTCTTGGTGTAGATGTCCCTGAAAAGTTTGGTGGGTTACAATTAGATAAAACAACTGCATCAATAGTTGTAGATTGCCTCTCAGGTGGTGAAAGTGCTTCTATCATGGTAAGTATTTCAGCGCATACTGGAATTGCTATGCTACCAATTATATGGTATGGAAATGACAATCAAAAAGAGAAATATTTACCCAAAATGTCATCAGGTGAATATATTGGTTGTTTTGCTTTAACTGAGCCAGGTGCTGGTTCTGATGTTTTAGCTGCTTCAACTAAGGCAGAATTAAATGCTGATAAAACCCATTATATATTAAATGGTCAAAAAATTTACATTACTAATGGTTCATGGGCTGATGTAATTATTGTTTTTGCAATGGTTGAAAATAAATATACAGCATTTATTGTAGAAAAAGATTTTGAAGGTTATGTTATTGGAGCAGAAGAAAAGAAACTTGGAATTAAGGGTTCTTCAACTGCGACATTATTTTTTGAAAATTGCAAAGTTCCAGTTGAAAATGTTCTAGGTGCGGTAGGTCAGGGTGGACCTATCGCCTTTAATGTTTTATATCCTGGTAGATATAAACTTGGAGTTACCACATGTGCAGGAGCTAAATATATCATTAAAGGTGCATTAGATTTTGCTTTTGAGAGAGAGCAGTTTTCAAGATCAATATCTAATTTTGATATGGTTAAAAATAAATTTGCTAATATGGTTGCTAAATCATGGGAATCTGATAGTATCAATTACATGACTACAGGCGCTATTGATCAAGCAATTTCTAAATTAGATAAAGATTCAGATAATTTTTATGATGGGGTTCAAAAAATCATTGAAGACCATTCAATTGAGTCCTCAATTTCTAAAGTTTTAGGTTCTGAAACTTTAGCCTTTACAGTAGATGAAGGTGTCCAGGTAATGGGCGGGGCAGGATTTATAGAAGATTATCCAATGGCTGGTGCTTATAGAGATGAAAGAATAAATAGGATTTTTGAAGGNACAAATGAAATTAATAGAATGATTATTGGTGGCTATGTACTTAAAAAATCTATTCTTGAAGAAATTCCAATNCGTTTATGCATTCAAGAAAGAATAGATAATTGGATGCCAGATTCAGATATAAGTCTAGATGTTAAAGAATATTTTAATGTAGTAGAATTTTGCCGATCTTTGACCTTAAACATTACTAATAAACTTATTCTTAAGTATGGTCAAGATTTAAAAAACGAACAATGGTTGTTAGAACCTTTNGCAGACTTGATAATATCATTTTCTATAATTGATACCTGCTTTAAAAGGTTTTATAATCTAAGTGAAAGTGATCATAAACATAAAACAGAGAGAGTGTTTATGTTAACTTTGGCAAATCATTATTTCAACTCATTAGATAAAGCTCAGATTATTTTAGAGTATATAGATGATAATGAGTTAATTGAAAAAATTNATAGTGAAAAAAGNAAGTTAAATTATACGCCCAATAGAATAAAATATAAGCAAGATATTGTTGATGATTTGTACTACCATAAAAAATATTATCTTGATTAAAGGAGGTAAAAATGAGTGATAGATTTACTGTAATTGTTGATGGAGCAAGAAGTCCAATTGGCCTTAAGAATGGTAAATTAATTGGAATGAGATCAGATGATTTATCAGCAGATGTTATTAAACAATTACTTTATAGGAATAAATCTATATCTCATAAAAATATAGAAGATATAGTAATGGGATGTGCATTTCCTGANGGTCCNCAAGGTATGTTGATGGCTAAGGGAGTAGGTATTTTGTCTGGTTTGCCAGAGACAACATCTGGTAAAGTTGTTAATAGATTTTGCGGTTCTTCAATGGACGCTCTTCATCAATTNAGTCAGGCTATAGATGCTGGAGATACTGAATGTGGCATTGCTTGTGGAGTTGAGGATATGTTTGGTGTACCAATGGGTGGTTTTAGTCCTAGTTTTCATCCAAACTTATATGAACAAGATTATTATATGGGAATGGGTGAAACAGCAGAAAATTTAGCAAAAGAACTAGATATATCAAGAGATGATCAGGAAGAATTTGCAATTAATTCTCACAAAAAAGCCCTAAACGCTATAAGTAATGGAAAATTTAATAATGAAATTTTGCCAATCGATTTTAATGGTAATACTGTTGATGTAGATGAGGGTCCCAGAGAGCCAAATATAGAAAAAATTAAATCTTTAGACCCTGCTTTTGATTCTGAAGGGTCAATTACGGCTGCAACTTCAAGTCCTGTATCAATTGGAGCTTCAGCTCTTTTGGTAGCAAGCAATAAATTAGTTGAAGAAGTAGGAATAAAGCCTGAGTTTAAGGTTCTATCAAGAGCAATTGCTGGTGTTGATTGGACTAAAATGGGTATGGGACCATTGCCGGCTACTGAAAAAGCCTTAAATAAAGCAAATTTATCAATGAATGATATTGATGTAATTGAACTCAATGAAGCTTTTGCTGCTCAGTCACTTTACGTAATTCGTAAGGGTGGCTGGGATATGAGTAAAATTAATATTAATGGAGGNGCTATTGCGCTNGGNCATCCCCTTGGTTGTTCAGGATCGAGAATATTGGTTACTTTGATGAATGTAATGAGACAAAATGATGCTAGGTATGGTTTGGCAACTATGTGTATTGGCACAGGTCAAGGAATAGCAACAATCATCGAAAGAATATAATTTAAATTATTAGGAGTTTAAATGTTAGATATTAAAAATGTTGCTGTTTTAGGTACAGGAGTTATGGGCTCACAAATAGCTGCTCACTGTGCAAATGCAGGTTTAAATGTATATGCTTTTGATATGAATCAAGAAATTTCNGAAGGTGGTATTGAAAAAGCTACTAAAATCAAGCCAAANGCTTTTTATGATAAAAAAGATATAGGTCTAATTAAATGTTATAATTATNAAGATCATCTTGAAAAATTGAAANAATGTGACTGGATAATTGAAGTCATTGCTGAAAGATTAGATTGGAAAAAGGATTTATACAAAAAAATCTCACCCTTTATTGATAAACAGATTTTAACATCTAATACCTCAGGTATTTCTTTAGAAGAATTATCGTCTGAAATGGATGATAATGTAAAAAAGAACTTTTTTATCACACATTTTTTTAATCCTCCTAGATATATGAAGCTAGTTGAATTTATTTATACAGACTTAAACAGTTCTGATATGATTAAAGATATGGCTGATTTTATGGAAAATAAGCTTGGTAAGGGCGTTGTTTATGCTAAGGATACACCAAACTTTATTGCAAATCGAATAGGTGTGTTTGGAATGATGGTTACAGTTAATGAGGCAATTAAAAATAAAATTAATATAGAAGATGTAGATGGTCTTACAGGTACATTAATTGGAAGACCAAAAAGTGCAACTTTTAGAACAGCTGATGTTGTTGGNTTGGATGTTATGGAATTTGTTGCAAAAACTGCATATGATAAATGCATAGATGATCCATACAGAGACCAATACATTATACCTGATCAAATTAAAAAACTGATAAATGATGGTAATCTTGGTCAAAAAAGTGGTGCTGGTTTCTATAAAAAAATTGACAAAGGGGTTATTCACGTTCTTGATTTTGAAACTTTAGAATACAGACCGATTAATAAACAGAAGTTTAAGGCTGTAGCATTAGCGAAAGAGCAAAATACATTAGAGGGTAAGTTAAGATCAGCAGTATTCTGTGATGATGTTGCNGGTAANTTTTTATGGTCAATAATTTCCAAATCATTACTTTATTGTTCTGATTTGGTAGGNGAGGTATCTGATGATATTGTAAATATNGATAATGCTNTAAGNTGGGGTTTTGGTTGGGAAAAAGGACCTTTTGAATTGTGGGATATGCTTGGNTTTGAATCTGTNATAAANAAAATGAAAGANGATAACCTTAAAATTTCNGACTGGGTTCTAAAAATGCATGAAAAAGGAAATAAATCTTTTTACAANTTTGAAAACAAAAATCAATTACATTACTGTAANAATAATCACGATTATATTAAAATTGATTTACCTGAAAATAGAATTACATTCTCTCAATTTNNCAGAAGNAATAAAGTGATTAAAAAAGACTGGTCTGCATCNATGNTNGATATTGGNGATGGTGTTTTAGGNGTTGAGCTNCATTCAGTANTNAANCCTGACTTTAATCCTCTNGATGGTTCNATGGTNAGNGTNTTAGANTCTGCTGTTNNNTGGGTTNAANANAATAATTATAAAGGATTAGTNATATCTGGTGANGGTGTTAANTTTTCNGCNGGTGCAAATTTNAATNTNATNTTAAATGCNGCNGATAGAAAAGANTGGGANTTAATAGATAGAATGACTAAAACTATGCAGGATACATTTCAATCATTAAGNTTTGCNCCATTTCCTGTNNTNGCAGCNCCATTTGGTTTTGTTTTGGGTGGTGGNTATGAAATNTGTGGTTCNTGTGANAGGATTGTNGCNGCATCTGANTCTTANATTGGNCTTGTNGAGGTTGGTATGGGTATTATTCCTGGNGCTGGGGGTAATCTTAGAATGTTAAATAACGTATCAGATANCGTTAAAACAATGATGCCTGGNTCATTTCCTNTNGTTCAAAAAGTTTTNGAAACAGTTGGTTTTGGTANAGTTGCTACATCAGCTAAAGAAGCTAAAAAACTTTCATATTTAAGAAAAGATGATAAGTTTATAATGAATAGGTTAGATTTACTGCATGAAGCCAAAAAAGAAGTTCTTGATATGGCTGAAGGATACAAAGTTCCAGAAATGAGAGAATTTAAGCTTCCAGGTGCTAGTGGAAGATTAGTTGTTGATTCAACAATTAAGGGTTTTGTCAAATCAAAGAAGATTACAGAACATGACGCCGTAGTGGGTAAAAAGCTTGCTTATGTACTTACAGGTGGCGATAAAGGGGGGCCTTTCTCTCCTGTTGATGAACAATACTTGCTTGATATTGAAAGAGAAGCGTTTATTAGCCTTTGTGGTGAGCAAAAAACAATTGAAAGAATTCAATATTTCCTTAAAAAAGGTAAACCTCTTAGAAATTAATTTATTATGAGAAAGTACTTCCTGAACAATCTTCCTTTTGTTGGTTTATTTGTTTTTGTAACATTTAATTTGATTGCTATGCTATATTACCCAGGAGGATCAATTTTTGAAAGAGATAAAGTAGGATATGATTTTACTAGAAACTTTTTAAGTCAACTCGGTAGAATTAATGCATATTTACCTGATGCAAATGGAAATCAAACAAATAATTATACTTCTTTTGTTGTGTGGAGTACTGGCATGTCTATTACTGGTATTATATTTTTCATTTATTACTTATGCCTTCCATCAATTTTTAACAAGACAATACTAAGTTATATTGGTTCAGCTTTTGCAATTATAGCATCTATATGTTTTGTTTTAACAGGAATTACTCCTGGAGATTTAACTATTCATCTAATAGATCAAAACAATGATGCTACTATACTAAGTATGCTTGAAATTCATGCTTTCTTTGCAAATAACATCTTTTATTTTGCGTTCCCTTCAGCAATAATTTATAGTTATATAATCTATCATTCAGATGAAATAAATAAAATTTATGGTATAGGATACTATATTTTTTCATTTTTAATTTTTTGCTATATTTTATTATTAGTATTTAGCCCTAGCCCATTTGGTTCTGAATATATCATTACAATTCATGTTATTTCTCAAAAGCTGATTGCTATTTCATGGATATTATCAACCTTATTTTTATCATTTGGAATAAGAAAAAGTAGTATTTAAATTGATATGATAACTTTTTAGGATAAAAAATGAAACTTTTAAAGAATATATCTTATTTACTTTTTATTGCTTTATTTTTATCTAGTTGCGATAGCGATGATGATAGTGTTTCAGGTAGTTTAGTTGGGCAGTGGAATTGGGTCTCAACTACTACAACAGTAACTGATGATGATGATGGTTCAGTATCTGAACAAACTAGCGTACCAACTGAAGATAACAATTGGACATTAACTTTTAATGATAATAATACTTTTACTCAAATTATATGTTGCTATGATGATGATGATGATGGTTATAATGATGATTATGAACAAAATGGTGGAACATGGTTTGCTGAGTCAGGTATGTTGACAATGTCAGCTGATGGTGATGATACTTCTTTTGAGCTAGATTATGTTCTATCAAATGAATCAAATACTTTAACAATGACTCAATATGTAGATGCTTTTAATGAAGATGACGATGGTAATTGGTCAAATTCTGCAGTAGTAGTTATTATTCTTAATAGATCAGAATAAGTTTAATAATTTGTTGTATACTAATATATTTTTGATCATATTCAATTAATATATATTTTATTTGAAAAAGATAAATTTGGGAGATTATCAAATGTTCAAATTATTTTATAGTTTATTAATAAGTGTTTTTATTTTTAATGGATGTGCTCCAGTATTTAATGAATTTCAAAGTGCAGATACTGTTGGAG
>PARL01000012.1 GCA_002711465.1 Fidelibacterota bacterium
TAAATATAAAGTATTATTTAATATTATAAAATAGAGTGTGATGTGATTTTAGTAAAAAATAAATTAATAATTTTCATATTATTTTTTTCCTTAGCGCTACCATTAGCAGGGTTTGGTTTAATAGGTTCTCAAAACTTAACAAACAGAAGTGGAATGAGTGTGGAGAATAATTTCAATTTAACCTATGAAAGTAGAGGTAATTTTGAAAGTAGTTATGGATTTTTCATTTTTATAGATTTACCTAAAAAACTCACATTGGAATTTAGTAGTCATATGTCTCAACAAAATTTAGATATAAATATTTCTATGGATAATCAATCATTGAACACTAATGGTGAATCAGAACTCTTCTCGCAATACTTGACACTTCGCAAAAATTATAAAAATTATTCCATTCCAGTACTTGCAAAATTTGCTTTAAACTATGGAATAGGAATAAATACTCATCAATTATCTGTACCAAGCATATCTGTATTAAAAGATGAATATGACACTGAAGATTTGAATTATATATATAATCAGATATCTCAAAATATGTACTTTGATTTTCCGAATCCATCACTTAGTTCATATCAAAAATATGAAGGTGTACATTTTCAATTAGGATCACAAATTAAATTATTAATGATGAATCTTTTTGCTACCGCAAAATATACTTTTTTGTTTACAGCAAGAAATACTCATATGAAAAGTTTTCCAAGTATAAATATTGGAATAGGTTGGGGGATATAACATGAAAAAATTAATTTTAGTTATTTTAATTTCTCTAGGTTTAAACCAAGAAACAATTGGTGAGGGTTTGCAAGGTCAAGAATTAATTCAATTTTTAGTTAATAATTATAAAACTTCAGATGTTTTGAGTTACAACAGCGCTCGTGATGCACTATATGGTTCAATTGATAATCAAAATGGAACTGTAAAATGTATTTACACAGAATTTAGTGTAAATAATGTTCCTTCCAACAATCCAAGACCCATAGTTTATGAAGGTGGTATCGATTGTGAACATTTATGGCCTCAAAGTATGTATGATGGCACACAGCCAATGAAATCTGATATTCATCATCTTCGACCTTGTAAAATAAATGTTAACAGTTCAAGAAGTAATAAGCCATATGATGAGTCTATTGATAGTCAAACACAAAATTGGTATTGGTTAGATTATCAATTAAATGATCCACCAAACCAAAATATTGATAAGTATTCTGAAAGTGCTACAGGTAAATTTGAACCTAGAGAAGAAGTTAAAGGTGATATTGCTAGAGCAATGTTTTATTTTTATACAATGTATTCTAATGAAGCAGATGATGATTTTTTTGAAATTCAGAAGGACATTTTGTATCAATGGCATTTAAATGATAGTATTGAACAGTCAGAAATAACCAGAACAATGGAAATTGCAAATTACCAGGATTATCCAAATCCATTTATTTTAGATGAGACTTTAGTTCAAAGATGTTATTTTGAAACAGAATTTATTTTAGGTGATGTAAACCAAGATAGTATTGTAAACGTTTTAGATATTATAGTTATTATGAATTATATATTAAACGTCATAGATTTAACACCTGAACAAATTGCTTTATCTGATATGAATCAGGATCAAGGCATAAATATTTTAGACATAGTTTTATTAATAGGAGAAATAATATCATGAATAAACAGATGATAATTTTTGGAGGCATTATTTTTATTATTGCTTTAACATTTTTTTATCCTCAAAACTCAAGTAGTAAAAATGAGGAAACAAAAATTGAACAAATAACACAAAATAATGATTTTACATTTCAAGATTCAGGAGAGAATAATAAATTGATTACTACAGATTCAGGATTACAATATGAAATAATTAAAATGGGAACAGGGGACAAACCTTTGTCAACCGATAAAGTAGAAGTTCATTATCATGGAACACTTGAAGACGGTACAGTTTTTGATTCTTCTGTTGATAGAGGCGAAACTGTAACCTTTCCATTAAACAGAGTTATCAAAGGCTGGACAGAAGGTCTACAATTAATGCCTACAGGCTCAAAATTCAAATTTATTATTCCGCCAAATTTAGGATATGGTTCGCGTCCAATAGGTTCTATTCCTCCTAATTCTACATTAATTTTTGAGGTAGAATTATTTAACGTAGAAAAACCTTTTGTTGATAAAGATTTTAATTTACCAGCGGAAGAGAAAACATTAGAATCTGGCTTAAGATATTTAGACCATATTGTAGGAACAGGAGAAGCAGCTGTTGCAGGCAAAGAGGTTGTAGTACATTACTCTGGGTATTTAGCAGATGGTACAAAATTTGATAGTTCACACGATAGAGGTACACCTTTTGTTTTTGTATTAGATCAAGGAAGAGTAATTAAAGGCTGGGATGAAGGTGTTGCTGGCATGAAAAAAGGTGGTAAGCGTACTTTAATTATACCTCCTGATTTAGGTTATGGAGAAAGAGGAGCAGGCGGAGTGATACCTCCAAATGCCACTTTAATGTTTGAAGTAGAACTATTGGATATTTTTGATGCACATAATCATGATGGGCATGATCATCATAATCATTAATGTAGCTGATGGATAGTTTATCTAAAGATATAGTAGTTGTTGGTTCAGTTGCCTTTGACGATATTGAAACAACCAAGGGTAAGAAAAATAGACTTCTAGGTGGATCAGGAGTATATTTTTCAATTGCTTCATCTTTATATACTAAAACACACTTAATAGGTATTATTGGAGATGATTTTGATCAAAAGTATATTGATATGTTACACTCCAAATCTATTTCTACAGATAATTTAATTAGAGAAACAGGTAAAACATTTAGTTGGGGTGGTAAATATAGTAATGATTTCAATCATAGAGATACGTTATTTACCGACTTAGGTGTTTTTGAACATTTTAACCCTCAAATAAATAGTTCTAAATTTAATAATCCAATTTTATTTTTGGCCAACATACAACCTCAATTACAAATGCAGGTTATTAATCAAGTTTCAAATACTAATCTGATTGTTATGGATACTATGAATTTATGGATTGATAATAATTTAGATGAGTTAAAAGAAGTTATCAAAAAGGTTAATATTTTACTTATTAATGATGAAGAAATAATTGATTTAACTGGAATTGATGATTTATATGAAGCTGGACTTTCATTATTACCAAAGGGACCTAAATATATTATTATTAAGAAAGGAAGCAAAGGCTCAGTCATTATTTCTAATGAAGATCATATATCAATTCCTGCAGTACCAGATATAGATGTATATGATCCTACAGGAGCCGGAGATTCATTTGCGGGTGGTTTTTTAGGATATTTGTCTACTAATTCAAAATTTGATTTAATAGGCGCAGTCATTCATGGTACAGCTATTGCATCTTATACTGTATCTGGCTTTGGAATAGAGGCTATTGAAAAAATCAAATTACAAAATATTAAAAAACGTATTAAATTATTAGAAGAATTAATTAAGGAAAATTAAAATGAAAATACTATTATACTTATTTGCACTTTTATTGGTATCATGTTCAACTACTTCAGTTGAGTATAGAACTGCAACTACATCATTGAGAAATGATAGGGATTATAATAAAGCAGAAGAATATGCTTTAAAAGCATTAGATGTAGATACAAATGATGCACTNCCAGCATATTTTTTAGCAATGGAAGTATATGGTAGTTCATCCTCGCCTAAAAAAGATTATAAAAAAGCTGCTTCTTATTTTGCTAAGGCATTAGAAATTGATGCTCTTGATGGAGAAAATCAAAAACTNGAGTCTTCAAAAATTGTCCCCACTTCAGATGGAGGNCAAAAAGAGTTAAAAACAATTAAAGCAGCCATAGAATATTACTCTTATAATTTATGGGCAGAATCATTCAATGAAGGAATTTCATTAATTAGTGAAGGTAAAAATGACAAAGCATTAGAATTATTTTTAGTAGCTGTTGATTTTCAACCAAAAGAGCCAAAAAGTTATAATGCATTAGCAACGTTATACTATGAGTCTGGAGATTATATTAATGCATTACAAATGTCTGATAAGGCATTAAGCATTGATCCTTCATTTTCAACTTTATGGTCAATTAAGGGTTCAATTGCTAATGAGAAAAATGATCAAATTTTAGCCGAAGAAATGTTTCGAAAGGCATATTCTGTTGCATTAGAAAATAAAGAAACTGCTGAAAATCTATCAGGCCATATGAGTAGACTTTTTGATATTTTATTTAAAAATGATAAAAAGTCAGAGGCATTATTATTGAGCGAAAGATTAATTGAAAGTGATCCTGAAAATATTGATTTATACAGAAATGCAGGTGCTGTTTATCAAAATATTTTAAATGATAGTTTCATTGGAGCTAGTGATGGTTTAATGAATATGAATACTTTAAATGAGATGGAATTAGAAAATTTGAAAGTTCAGTTTGAAGACTGTATTAATATGGCTCAAAAAGCAAGAGAGAATTTTTTAATGTGTTCTGAATTAGAATTAGATGAAATTGAGTCCGAAATTTATTATGAAGAGTCTAAAAAATTAAAGAATAGAATAAAAGAAATAAATCGTATTATTAAAAAAATAAATAAAAAATTAGACGAATCAGAATAATTTTCTTCTTTTATTTAAAAATTCTGTAATGACCATACCCACATCTTGATTTGTAGTGATTAAGTGATAATCAATTTTATTAGTTAAACATTCANTCTTGTAAAAATTAATTAGATTCTGCATTTCTTNAATATAAGAATTTGANATTAGCCATGGCTCTGTTTCTATTTTTTCNTCATTTTCAAGATCTTCAAAAATGGTGTGTTGANTAAAATCAAGTGTCATTTCTTTTGGATCTAAAACATGAAATACTAATACTTCATTTTTATTATATTTAAAATGTTTAAGGCTATTAATAATTTTTTTGGGATCATCTAATAAATCTGATATTAAAATAATTAGACCTTTTTTCTTTATTTGTTCAGCTCCAATATGCAAAACTTTGCTAATATCAGTGTCTTTTCCGCTTTTAGTTTTTTCAATAATTGATAATANNGTTTTTAAATGTGACTTGCTATTTTTAGGTTGAAGTGCATATTTGATTTCATTATCAAAAATAACTAATCCTGTAGCATCTTTTTGCTGCATCATTAAATAACCNAAAGTTGCAGTAATTAACTTTGAATAATTAAATTTTGAAATNTTGTCTGATTTAAAATCCATGGATTTGCTAGAATCTAAAAAAATATTTGCAGACATATTTGTTTCTTCTTCAAATCTTTTGACATAATATTTATCAGTTTTNCCCCAAAGTTTCCAATCTACATTTTTTACTTCATCTCCAATTCCATATGCTTTATGTTCTGAAAATTCAATAGAAAATCCGTGGTAGGGGCTTTTATGTAATCCAGCAATATATCCTTCAACAATCATTTTTGCTTTAAGATATAGATTATCTATTTGATTGATTATACTTGGNTTTAGAATTTTTGTTTTCAATTTATTTTTCTAACAAATAATCTATAATATCATCACACTTTAANCCTTCTGCTTCTGCATTAAAGTTTGGAATNATTCTATGTCGTAGTACAGGTTTAGCNATAAATTTAACATCCTCAATTTCAGGTGTAGTTCTACCATTAATTAGAGCATTTGCTTTTGATGCTAATAGTAATACAGAACTAGCTCTAGGTCCTGCTCCCCAGTTTAACCACTTTTTAATTGAGACGTCTGCATGTTCTGTAATTCTAGTAGATCTNACTAAATTAACTATATAATNCACGACATTATCTGAAACAGGCATNTNAATCACTATATNTTGAAATGTTTTAAGTTTTTCAATNNTAATTATNGGCTTAATCTCNGTTTTTGTTATGTCATTNATTTTTTTGACAATAAGAGTTTCTTCATCTATTGATGGATAATCAATCAATAAATTAAACATAAANCTATCAAGCTGGGCTTCTGGTAGNGGATAAGTNCCCTCTTGTTCAATTGGATTTTGAGTNGCAAANACAAAAAATGGATNATTNAGTTTATAAGTTTCGTTACCTATAGTAACATTATTTTCTTGCATTGCTTGAAGTAAAGCCGATTGTGTTTTAGGAGGTGTTCTATTTATTTCATCTGCTAATATAATATTACTGAAGATAGGACCTTTATAAAATTTAAATTCTCTTTTTCCTGAAGATTTATTTTCTTGAATGATTTCAGTTCCAGTAATATCTGATGGCATTAAGTCAGGTGTAAATTGTATACGATTAAAATTTAAATCAAAAGCTTTTGCTACACTATTAATTAGAAGTGTTTTAGCAAGACCTGGAACACCTTCTAATATGATATGACCATTACATAANATTGCAATAAAAATTTGATCTATAATTTTATTTTGGCCTACTATTACTTTAGAAATTTCAGAATTGAATTCTTTTCTTAAAAAACTTAAATTTTCTACATCTTTAATGTTATCCATAATTTCCTTAAACTTATCTAGGTTTTATTGTATCAATTGTAATAAAATCGAAAGATTAATTTACAAATAATAATTATATATGAAATATACTATTAAAGGAATGCAAATTGAAGAGTTAGAAAAACTTATAGTTNCAAATGGTTTTTCTAAGTTTAGAGCATCTCAAATATATAATTGGTTATATAAAAATTGTGNAGATAAAATAGAATTAATGGAAAATTTATCAACTGATTTAAAAGTATTTTTAAAAGATAATTCAATAGTAAGTACTTTAGAATTATCCAAAAAAGTAGAATTTGAAAACACGACAAAATTTTTGTTCAAAACTAAAAATAATCAATTTATTGAAACTGTNAGTATGATTGATGATGATAAGCATACTATTTGCTTATCTTCTCAAGTNGGTTGCAGTGTTGACTGTGACTTTTGCGCAACAGGAAAAATGGGATTTATAAAAAACTTAAGTGCTGGTGAAATTTTAGATCAACTAATATATATTAAAAGAAATATTTCTCAANCAATTACAAATATAGTGTTTATGGGTATGGGAGAACCATTTTTAAATTATAAAAATGTTATCAAATCAGCAGATATAATGAATGATGCATTAGGTTTAAACTTTGGCTATAATCGAATCACTATTTCAACTGCAGGTATCGTACCCAAAATTAATCAATTTATNGAAGATCAAAAAAAATATAACCTTGCAATATCTTTAAATGCTTCAAATGATAAAATTAGAAATGAAATAATGCCAATAAATAAAAAATGGCCCATTTCAGAATTAGTGAAAATATCTAAAAAATTTAATAAGAGTAAAAAAAATAAAATTACATTTGAATATGTTTTAATCGATTCAGTTAATGATTCTGAATCAGATGCTATACAGCTTTGTGAATTACTAAAAAATAGCCATTGTAAATTAAATATTATTCCATTTAACTATATAGGCAACCAATATAAAAGACCATCTGAAGATAAGATTAATAACTTTATAGATATCGTTCATAAAAATCATCAAGGATTTAGAATTTTAGTTAGATGGAGTAAAGGGATTGATATAAATGCTGGTTGCGGACAATTGTCAACAAAAGAAATCTGATGAAAAAAATATTACAATACATAAATAAAAAAATTCGTAATCCAATTGAAATTGCTATTGTTACAGGCTCAGGCCTATCAAGTATAAAAAATATTCTAGAGGATTCAATTAAAATTAAATATTCAGAGATTCCTGGATATTTTCAGACAACAGTAAAAGGTCATGACGGNGCTTTTTATTTTGGTAAATATAAAAGGAAGTTTATTTTGATTGCAGTTGGTAGATTTCATTTTTACGAAGGTTTATCAATTGAGCAAGTTGGATTACCTATTAAGTTATTTAAAAAACTTGGTGCAAATAAAGTCATTTTAACTAATTCTGCTGGATGTTTACAAAGTAATTGGTCACTTGGCGATGTTATGATTGTTAATGGCCATTATGATTTTACTTTTATGAATTCATCTGAAAACCCACCACTTGTTAATGGCTCTAAATATTACNGTGAGAAATTAATAAAAAAAGTATTAAAAATTAGTCCAGATTTAAGGGTAGGAAACTATGGCTGGGTATTGGGTCCAATGTACGAAACCAAAGCAGAAATTTTAAATATGAAAAAACATGGTGTTAATTCAGTTGGCATGTCAACTGTTCCAGAAATTTTGATGGCACATCATATAAAAATGGATATTTTAGTTTTATCTTTGATGTCTAATTATGCAATTGGATTAACTGATGATGATTTAAATCATCAAATAGTTTTAAATAATTCAGTTAAATACAATCAAAATTTTCAATTGTTATTATTATCAATTTTGTCAGAAATTTAAATATTATTTAAGGAGAAAAAATGAATAGACATTTATCTTTAAGAAGCGGTAATCCCGCACTAACAAAGAATACTTTTAAAAATTTAGAATTTTCTAATGAAAATAAAATGACTTTAGAAGGCACAGTAAATAAAACTATTATTGGACTTTTATTACTTTTTTTTAGCGCTGCTTATTCATACACTAATGCAAATACAGGTTATGTATGGATGGGTTTTATAATTGGTTTTATACTAGCTATTGTAACAATTTTCAAAAAAGAATGGGCGCCATACACTGTACCTTTGTATGCAATATTTGAAGGTTTAGCGTTAGGTGGAATATCTTATGTATATGCTAGCATGTANACAGGTATTGTTCAGCANGCAATTTTCTTAACATTTGGAATTTTTGGATCTTTATTATTTGCCTATAAAACAAGAATTATAAAGCCTACTGANAACTTCAAATTAGGTTTATTTGCTGCAACAGGGGGAATATTTTTAGTTTATTTAATCAGTTTTATTATGAGTTTTTTTGGTTCTGGATTGTCTATAATGAACCCAACAAATAGCAGTTTAATGAGCATTGGATTTAGTTTATTTGTAGTAGTAATAGCATCTTTGAATTTAGTACTTGATTTTGATTTTATTGAAGAGGCAAGTGAAGTTGGAGCTCCAAAATATATGGAATGGTATGGAGTCTTTGGTTTACTAGTTACGCTAATTTGGTTATACTTAGAAATTTTAAGATTATTAGCTAANTTGAATTCAAGAAGAAACTAGCCCTAAAGTATTACTTTAAATAAAATCTTGTTTTAATTAATATTTTGTTATTAAATTATACTCCGGGTAGAGGAAATTGTTCCTTTCCCGGTTTTTTTTAATAACTAAAAGGAGAAAAACAATGAAGAACATGGCAACTGTTGTAGGTGATATAGCACAATCGCTTATCGCTCTTTTCAAAGGCCTAGTTGTTGCATCTGTTTTTGCAGCTATCTTATTCGCGGTTCCTTGGAACGGCCTTGATGGTACAATGGCACTAGTAAGCAAATTCTTAAATGGTGGCTTAACTGGTCTATTAACATTGCTTCTACTTGCTTCTTGGATGAAATAAATCCTATAACTATTAATTTAGAAGGAGTATTATGAAAAAAGTAGTAGCAGAACTAACAGGCTGGATATCAACTTTTGTTGATCTACTTAAAGTTCTAGTGACTTTAGGTGTAGTTGTAGGTATCCTATTTGATGATTACTTTGGTGTAATCGGAAATATAGGTGAAATTATGACTAAATTAGGTCAAGAAGGTTTAGCTGGGTTAGTAGCCTTGGTCTTAATAGTTTCGTGGTATAAAACTGTTAAGTAAGGAATAAGATAAGTCCTGGGGGGATTNAGTTGTAAAAATTTCTCCTTTGGGAAAAACTTGTCAAGAAGGCTCTTCATTTTTGAAGAGCCTTCTTATTTTACGTTCGATTTTAAATTAGCCANTCCTGACTTAAAANTNCAACTTTCAATCNTAGANTTNTTAACAATNATTTTATTAATNGCATCTTTTTTAAAAAGTGCCCAAGTNAATAAATCTGTATGNTCAATGATTGCATCATTTAAATTATTTTNAAGATTAAAATNCAATTTAAATTCTATTAAATCACCCGTTNTNTTTTTATNAATATTACAATNATATAATAAGCCTTCTCTATCNATGAGTTTNGATGATTCTATTTTTTCATAAGGAGTTGTTTCNAGATAATGTAAAAGAGAAAAAATATTAAGATAATTTTTATGTATTATTTTATCTGAATTTTTGTATTTAATTNTACCATTAATTAATTCTGTTTCAAGTTTNTTTATTACATTTGGTTGATAAGTTGATTTTTTAAAAGATACAATTGATTNAGTNTTCTTATTAATNATTGTTTCATANACATTATCAACTNTAAAAAATCTTGAGGTAATCNTATTTGTTTTTGTTTTAAAAACTATTTTGGTACAGTNNATATTATTAATTANAGTATCTTTTTTATNAATATTTACAATAGCCATTGGCAAGCCAAACATTGAAANACTATGTTCATGTTGATAGTTAAATATTANAGTANNAAATAATATAAAAATTATTTTTTTCATTTCCATTGTACACTCATAAATGGAGCAATTCCNCCCAAAANGATTACATATAATGGATGTAGAATCNTTAAAATAATNAAATGTAGTAATTTAAAATCCAGNTTTAATTTTGACATATATTTAGATATTAAAATTATTTCAGGAATTGATTTNAATAGNAAAGGTATAAACCATACAATTGAGTTTGTAATGATAAAATTAAATATTGANANAACACACATTATATTTGCAATATAAATGAAAGGNAAAATGANTTTAACTTCGTTAGGTGTTGATAAATTATAATATANTAATCCNTTTGAGGCATATCTTAACCTTTGCATGTAGAATGATTTTATTGAANTTGGAATNTATGATGAAACTAANGTATGNGAATCAGAAANAAATTTTATATTCCATTTAGTTTTAGTTGTAATTTTATGNANTNATAAATCATCNTCNCCAGAATTAATATGTGATATATCTTCATAACCTCCNACTTCNTTGAAGACNATTTTTCTANATGCAATATTTCTTCCAGTACATGATAAGTAAAGTTGTCTTTTTGAATTTGCGTATGTNAAACTTTCTTGTGATAAACTTTCAATTTTTAATAANTCATTTATAAAATTATCTTTTACTCCTATATATGATGGTCCNGCCACAAAACCTGTNTTTTGATTTTCAAAAGCATTAACCATGCTATNAACCCAATATTTAGTATGTANGCAATCTGCATCTGTTTGTAATATAATTTCNCCATTAGCTTTTTTAATACATTGATTTAAAGCCCATTTTTTTGAAGACCAATTATNNNTCGTTTTTTTAATATTAATTATGGATANATTTGAAAATTTATCTTTATATGAATTTAATATTTCTAAGGTTTTATCTGTTGATCTATCATTAGCAATTATTATTTCATATTTATCATCTGGATATGTTTGATTAATTAGNCCATCAAGTAGATTTGCAATATTGTTTACTTCATTTCTAGCAGAAATNATAATTGATACATTTGGNTTATATTTAATGGAAATAATTTTATCTTTTAAAAAAATTGGCTCTGATATCCAAATCAAATAGATTAAGTATAAAAATAAAATTAAATAAACTAATATCATCATCATTTAAATTATTTTTGACCTTTCCAGCCTATATATTTAATAAAAAAACTTCCTAATCCCATAAAAACTACATAAGGTATTTCTAATAAAAACCACTTCAAAAAGTTAAATATATTTATGTTGTATGACAAATTAATTGAACCAACCTTGTAAAGAATCAACTCTAAAACAAGTTTCATGAAAATTATTACATAAAAATGTGGTGATTTTGGTGCTGCGAAATAAAAAGATTGCTCAATCATGAAAATAATATTAAATGTAAAAAACAAAATCAAAAAATTTGTTATAAATGTTGATAAACTTACTATAAATAAAATTTTATTATAATTCCATAAAACTTTTAAATCAGCCGCCCATCTCATCCTTTGTTTAATAAATGGGATTAAATCATTTTCTGTCCTCGAATTTACAAACGAATTTCTATCATCATTAAAATTCACTTTTATATTATTTTTTAAACATAACTGTAAAAATAGTGTATCATCTCCTTGTATAGAATCAGATATGTCAAGAAAACCTATTTCATTATATATCTCTTTTCTGTAAGCTTGATTTTGTCCTATTGATGCAAATGGAAAGTTCATTATAGTCATGCCTCTGGCTACACAAAATAACATTTGTAAATCAATTTTTTGAAAACATGAAATAATATTATTAGATGTATCTGTTTTTGCAACGCCTATTAAAAAATCAGTATCATTATGAAAATTTTCATTCATTGTTTTAATCCATGTATTTGGTAATTTACAATCTACATCAGTAAACAAAAGGATATTATATTTAGCTTGTTTAATACCAGCATCGATTGCTTTTTTCTTGTAAGATAAGCGTTGATCTCCTTGATCAGATGATACATATTTTATTTTATTATTTTTTAATGAAAAATCTTTTATAATTTTTTTTGTATTATCAACAGATTGATCATCTACAATTATGAATTCTACATTTCCTTTGTAGTTTTGTGATAATAAATTATTTAATAAATGTGGTAATGATTTTTGACCATTTTTGACTGCAACAATTACAGATATTTGATTTAAGATTTGATTTTTAGTTCTATCCCCATTTTTTAAATTTCCTATTATATATAATAAAAGCGAAGCAAAATATATTATGACTAAAATAAATAAAATATTAGAAAGAATTAAAAACATTATAATAAAATTGTGGCTATAGAAAAATATGCAAGCACACCAAGAATATCTATAGCAGTTGTAACGAAAGGCCCAGTTGAAATTGCTGGATCTAATTTAATTTTATATAAAATCATCGGTATTATTGAAGCAACAGTACATGCTATTAACATTGATGAAAAAATAGATAAACTCACAATTAGACCAAGTTTTATAGATGAAGTATTAATTGATAAACTTAAAATACTTGATTTAGATAAAATAGTTATGAATGTTCCTAAAATGCCTAAAAGAATTCCATAAATGAGGCCAAGAATAAATCCAACTTTAATTTCTTTAATTATTACTTTATAAAATTCATCAATATTTACGTGTCCTGTTGCAATTCCACGAACTATAATGGTACTTGTTTGTGTGCCAACATTACCTCCCATTCCTATAATTATTGGGATAAATGAAGCAAGTACTATTTGATCTAACATTATTTTTTCAAAATAAGAAATTATTAATAATGCAAAAATACCCCCAACCCAACTAGCCATAAGCCATGGAAATCTCGTTTTTGCATTTTCCATTGCTGGCTTTAATAAAATATCTTCATCATCACCTGCTCCAGCCATTTTCAAAATATCTTCAGTAGCCTCTTCTCTAATAACATCAATTATATCATCAACAGTTACAATTCCCACTAATTTATTATTAGAATCTAACACTGGTAATGCTAAGTAGTTATACTCTGCCATTTCATTTGCAACTTTTTCTCTATCATCATCTGGACTTACAAATATAAATTCTTTTTCCATGATTTGTTCTAAAGTACTATCACTTGGTGATAGTAATAGTTGTCTCAGTGAAGTTATTCCTACCATTTTATCAGTTTCTTTATTAATTACATATATATAAAATGGCATATCCACATCTTCTCCATAATCTTTAAATCTATCTCTGGCATTTTGAACTGTCAAATGTGAATCGAAAGCCATAAATTCATGCGACATTATTCTTCCAGCAGATTCGTCTTCATATTTTAAGAATTCTTCTACCTCAGATAATTCTTTTGTATTAAGAAGTTCTTGTATTCTATTAGATTGGCTTTCAGATAAGTATTCAATTAATTCTGCAATATCTTCAGAATCCATTTTGTGTAAAATTGTTGAAATTTGTTGATTGTCTATTGATGAAAAAAGTTCTTTAATTAAAATTTCATCTAGTTCTTTGATAAATGAACCTACACCATCCATTCTAATAATATATTGAAATATATTTATACGTTCTGTAGGATGTAGATGCCTGTAAACATATACCATTTGAGAGGGGTGAATCTTATTTATATATTTATATAGAGTGATTTTGCTATTACGCCTATTTAAGCGCCTAATGGTATCAAGCATTCGCCTATTATCTAAGCCAACCATTATTTTTCCTGGAAATTATGTTCACTCATCCATTCATCATTTACAAATTTACTTAAATAATTTCTGATTGAATCAGGCAGTATGACTAAACAATTTTGATTTTTACCTAATTCTTTTGCTGCTTTAATTCCTGCCCAAGTAGCAGTTCCACAAGACCCTCCAATCAACAAACCTTCTAATTTGATTAGTTTTCTTGCGGTTGAAAATGAATCTTCATCATTAACTTTTATATATTTGTCTACTAAATTATTATCTAATACATCAGGAAAAAAATCATATCCAATACCCTCTACTTGGTATGGATAGACTTCATCTCCACCTCCAAGTATTGAACCATATGGATCAGCACCAACTACTTTAATATTAGGATATTCTTTTTTTAATCTTTTTGCTAAACCAGTTATAGTGCCACCTGTGCCAACACCACATACTATCATATCTAAACCATTTGGAAAATCATTAATAATTTCTTGCGCAGTATATTTATAATGAGCATTTGGATTATTAATATTTGCGTATTGATCAAGAATATGGGAATTTGGTATTTCTTTATTAAGTTTTTTTGCAACTCCAATTAAACTATCAGGCTCATCAAAGGCAGCTTCCGTTCGTGTTCTGATCACTTTTGCTCCTAAAGCTTTAAGAACATCTTCTTTTTCTTGACTCATTTTTTTTGGCATTGTAATTATCATTTTATATCCCATCACAGCAGCTGCTAGTGCCAAACCAATACCAGTATTTCCTGATGTTGGTTCAATTAAGGTATCACCAGGTTTTATACGTCCCTCTTTTTCTGCTTCTACCACCATATTGAAACCTATTCTATCTTTTACTGATCCACCTGGATTGAATAGTTCACATTTAACATAAAGATTACATTTTAATTCAGGTGCAATTTTATTTAATTTAATTATAGGAGTATTTCCAATAGTAGATAATATGTTTTCATGTATCATAAGGTTTCTTTTCTATTTTTTGATAGGTTTTGGTTTAAATTTTGCTCAGATAATGTATTACAATTGATGCAGCTTCTGCAACATTTAAACTTTCCATTTTACCCATTCCTTTTATATGGATTTGTTGTGAATTTTTTTCAAAATATTTTGATATACCTTTACTTTCATTTCCTAAAATTAAGGCCCATTTTTTATCTTTAATTTTTAAATTTTCAATAGGTTTTCCTGAAAGACTTGCTGAATATATTTTATATTGATTATCTTTAAAAAATTTAATTATTTTTTCATTATCATCATTAATAATATTAGTAATGTGAAAATGTGCTCCCATTCCAGATCTAACAGTTTTAGGATTATAAATTTCAACACATTCTTTAGTAATAATAATATTATAACATCCAAACCAACTACAAGTCCTTAAAATAGTACCCATATTTCCTGGATCTGAAATTCCATCTAAAATTATAAAAGGCTCATTTTTATGTTTTTTTATATCAGAAAGTTCTTTTATATCATTACACTTTATTAATGCAAAAATTTGTTGCGAATTTTTAGTATCAGATATTCTTTGTGAATCTTTTTCTGAACATAAATGTAATGGAATATTTTTTTCAGAGGATAGCTTTCTAAGTTTATCAAAATTCTTTATTTTTTTAGAGTAAACAATTTTTTTTATGATTTGATTATTGTTTAATGATTCAAAAATCAATTTTTCACCTTCAATTACAAATTCATTGTATTGTTTTCTAAATTTTTTTTGTTTTAGAGAAGATAAAAATTTAACTTCTTTATTTGATAAAAATTTATTCATCTATTTCAATTAATATTGGCGCATGATCTGAACCCATTACTTCTGGTAATATTATTGATTGCTTAATTTTACTTTTAAGAATTTTGGATATACAAAAATAATCAATTCTCCAGCCAACATTTTTTGCTCTAGAATTGAACATATAACTCCACCAAGTATAATGATTAGGTTCATTATTGAACATTCTAAATGTATCTAAAAAACCAGCTTGTATATAATTTTCAAAACCTGATCTCTCTTCATCTGTAAAACCGGCATTTCTTTTATTTGTTTTTGGATTTTTTAAATCAATTTCCTTGTGCGCAACATTTAAATCTCCACAAAAAACAACAGGTTTAACTTTTTCTAATTCTTTTATATAAGTCAAAAAATCTTTATCCCATTCGTTTGATCTATAGTCTAATCTACTTAAATCTCTTTTAGAATTTGGAGTATAGACAGTAATTAGAAAATATTTTTTTAATTCAAAACATATGACTCTACCTTCATTATCATGTTTTGTGATGTTCATATCATTTTTTACTGATAAAGGTTTTATTTTAGAAAAAATAGCTGTTCCTGAATATCCTTTTTTTTCTGCACTATTCCAATATTTATAGTTATAATTTTCTAAATTCAGTTCAACTTGATCAGGATTAGCCTTTGTTTCTTGAATACATATTATATCAGGATCAAATTCATTAACAAAATCTATAAACCCTTTTTTTATGACAGCCCTAATTCCATTAACATTCCATGATATAATTTTCATTTACTATTACCCTTTTTAATTTTTTTTAAGAGGTTTTTTTATATAATTTTTTATGAAATTCGTATACTACAATTAATAAGATTCATAAATTATTTAAGAGGAATAACCTAATTACGCTATTCAGATTCAAAATAAGATACAACATTATTGAAATCAATAATATCTTGTGAATTTTTTTCCATATTTTTAATACATACTGTATTTTCATCCAATGTTTTAGCATCTAAAATAATTGAAAATTTTGATTTCATTTTATTAGAATGTCTCAATTGTGATTTAAGACTTCTGCGTAAAGTATCAACATAAACAGCTACTCCTAAATTTTTTCTAATATTATCTGCTAATAACATAGATACACCGTTTAGGCTAATTTCATTATTAATTATATAAATATCAGTAGAAGTAGATTCATTATTTTCTAAATTCATGGCAATTATTAATCTTTCCATACCAGCTGCAAAACCAACTGCTGGAATATCTTCTCCGCCCAATTGAGAAATTAATTTATCATATCTACCACCACCACATAATGCATCCTGTCCTCCAAGTTTATTGGATATAACCTCAAAAACTGTTTGATTATAGTAGTCTAATCCTCTTACTAAATAGTTATCGTGAACATATGGAATGCCCATAGTATCCAAAATATTTAATACAGATTCAAAGTGTTTCTTATCTGTTGGAGATATATAATCAAAAATATTAGGAGCATTTTCATTTATTATTTTTATAATTTTTTCATTTTTGGAATCTAATATTCTTAAAGGATTTTGCTCAAGTCTTTTTAATTCAGAATCTGAAAAGGAATCTTTAAAATTTGATAGTGATTCTTTAAGATCATTGGAATATATTTCTCTAATATTACCACTTCCTAAAGAATTAATTTTTATAGAAATATCTTCAATACCAAACATTTTGTAAATGTTATATGCAATTGATATTACTTCAGCATCTTGTTCAGGATTTTCAGAACCTATAGATTCTACACCAAATTGATGAAATTGTCTTAACCTTCCTTTTTGTGGACGCTCTCTTCTAAATAGAGGTCCAATATAATAATACTTTGATATAGGCTCTATTTTCCACATTTGTTTTTGGATATAAGCCCGAGCAACAGAAGCAGTCATTTCTGGTCTTAAGGTTAAACTTTGTCCATTTTGATCTTCCCAAGTATACATTTCTTTATTAACTATATCTGTATTTTCTCCTACACTTCTTGTAAATAATTCTGTAGATTCAAATATAGGAGTTCTAATTTCTCCGTATCCATGTAAATGCATGAAACGAGTTAAATGATTTTCTATATCTTGCAGATTATAGGTTGCATTAGGTAATAAATCTTTTGTGCCTTTTATATTCTTTATCATATTAATTTTTCCAATGCCTAATATATATAATAAACCTAATATTAAATATTATTTTTATAAGCCAAACAACCTCCCGCCACTTGACTTCAATTTAATATCTTTTAAATCAGGACTTTTGACTCTAATATTTAATAAAAAACCACTTCCATTTCCAGATGGCCACCATTTAAATCCAAACTCCCAACAATGTAATGACCTATAAAAATACATATTATGACTAATAATTTGGTTTTCAATCATATCTATTTGTCCTGCATAAGTCATTTTCCAACGTTCAGTTAAATTTAATTTAAGTATTGGCTGAACCCACAATGTTTTATCCCAACCAATGTTATCATTAATAATTGTTTTTTGTAGTTTTGCACCAATCCTTAAATCAAGATCCCATATAGTATTTTCTCCTATCTCAGGTTCAAAAAATTTATTAGAATTATATAATTGATTTTTATCATCCGAATTTAATGTATCAACTTTAATATTTTCATTTTGAGTTATGGTTTTATTTCCAAATAGAGAAATTTCTGTCGAACCTTGTAAATATGTTAATTTTGGAAAAGAATCATATTTGTTAATTCTGTTTAAGTTTTCATCAAGTTGATATGGTTCATTATACATAGTAAAATCAAAATTAAATTTTGAATTTGGAGTATAAATAATTCTAGATTTTATTATATCTAATTTAAATTCATCTGCAATAAAATTATACCCAGTACTAACGTTCCATCTTAAAAAATCCATTTTTGTTTGTAAAGAATCATTTAATTTTAACTGGAAATTATTTGATAAATTTAAATTAATTTTTCTTATTTCATTTGTTGGAGTAGAACCTATCATAGAATTATTAAAATAGTCATCATTAGTGTTAGGGTTTTGATCATCACTAAAATATCCTAAATCTAATCCAAGTAATCGTTTTGAAAAATCTGGAGTATAATTCAAACTTATTGTTGGTGTCATGATATGTCTTATAGAATTAATATTAAATTTATTCAATCCAAATAATCCATAAATTGTGGTACTAGCTGATAAATTCAAACCACCTGTCAATCTTCGCTTAAAACCTTCTTTTTCTTCTCCATTGTTATTGTATCTAAAAATCCAACCCTCATTTAGGTAGAGTGATGGATTCAAATTCAACCAACCAAAAAGTTTTGTAGGCATTGAAAAATTAATATTGTGTGTCAAACTATTATCATATCTTGAAGTATCACGTACTTCCCAATCATTATTCAAACCATTTTCGCTTGTATCATAATAAATATTACCAATTTTTTGAAAACCCTTGTATTGTGATGATAAATTGAAATAAATAGAGTTAAACCATTTATCTCCTTGACCAAATAACTTAGAATTTGAATGCGAAAATCTTAAATTAGGTAGTACTCTATTTCTAAAAAAAACTTCTTGCTGTTGGCACAATCCATTTTCATCTAGGGCTGTACATTCTGGAATTTCTACTTCTTTATTTAAATCATAACTTTCTGATAGCGATACTGACAATCTATTATTGTATGCAGACCATACCTTACTATAAGCTGCTGAGGATTCTAATTTTTGTTGAGTTCTTGTATTTAAGTCATAACTATCATTGTAAAAATCACTGCTAGTAACATAAATCCAGTTAACATTGAGATTTTGTGTGTTATCTATTTGTTGATTATGAATCCATTTAATGTCAAAATTTTCTATAGATTTGTTTGTAAACAAATCATTTATGTTGTTTGTTTCATTAAGCTTTCTTTTATAAGTAGATGAAATATTACCATTATATTTATAACGTTTGATATATCTCATTGAAGAATTTAACTCTATTCTATCCTCATCATAAAAATCCATTAATATTTTTCCATCTAAATAATCATTTGGAGCCCAATAATATCCAAGTTTCTGAAAAAAAGTACCATTTCTATTTGAAACTCCAAAAGATGGCATAATCCAACCTGATTGCCTCCCACCGCTTGTACTTGGTAAAATAGCAAAAGGAAGGCCTATTATTGGAACATCAAATATATATAAATATAACGGTCTAGTTATTATCCGCTCGCCTTGAATCATTTTCATTTTTGGACTTCTAAAGTAGTAGTGGGGATGTTCATGATCACATGTAGTATAAATACTTTTATTCATATGATATATATTTGGATCTTCTCTAAAAATCTTTTTGGATTTATATATACCATCCCTTATTGTTGTTTCTCCAATAC
>PARL01000013.1 GCA_002711465.1 Fidelibacterota bacterium
GCACGACTACGGCCCATGCTAATGCTAATAATATGTAAGAAGTTATGGTGTGGATTTCAATAGAACCAATGCCTACTCCAGCACTGTAGGATAGTGGTCCACCCACGAAACCAAGAAGCGCTGATATAGTATAATTATTCCTTATCACTTCAAGAGTGTACATCATTGATAAAGAAAATCCAGCCCACATTGATAAAATCCATAACGGAGATAATTGATATGAAGATAAAAATCCTCCTTCATAACTAATTAAACCTGACAAAGAAAAAGATGAATCTAAAATAAATCCGCACGTAATCGCTATTAAAATTACTTTAATATCTCTAGATTTAAAATTTACTAAATAAAGATGTATCAGTAAAAAAATTAAAGTTGCAAATGGTCCAAGATAAGGCTGATTCCATGTTGAGCAAAAAGCACAAAGCACCCAACATATTTTAAATCCAACTAAATCATANAGTTTTAAATAATTAATCATTTTTGACGAAGGTATGATAAATTTTTTGTATTAAATTCTACAGGTGTAATATCAAAATCAGAGAAAAGATCTTTGGAATCACATGTGTTTCCTTCAAGTAGCATGGTTAGTTGATCTCTAGTTATTGGAAAAAACTTAAATCTATCAAAAATACTAGCAACTAATTTTATAGGAAGAACTGGTGCTGGTATAGTAAATTTGTTTTTTTTCAAAGCTTTTGAAATAGTTTTGATAATTTGTTTCCAATTGAAAGAATGCATACCACCTAATGAGTATGTTTTCATATAATGTTTTTCATTTTGAATTGATTTAACAAAAAAATCTGCCACATTTTCTACATGTATTGGTGACATTGAAAAGTTACCTGCTTTAGTTATATTGATACCTGGAAAGAAAATTGGAGCAGGAATTGGTAGCTTTAGCATTGTATCTCTTAATTGTGTACAAAATTCTTGGTCATTTTTTGGTCGCCCAAAAACTAAAGATGGTCTAAAAATAGTATAATTCAGACCTGAATCTTTTAAATACTGCTCAGCGCGATATTTAGTAGATTGATATCCAGTACCATGCTCCTTAACACCATTTGCACTCATTAAAATAAAATGTTTAATATTATAATGTGCTGCTCTATCAATTACTTTTTTAGCAAATTCAAAATGTAGTTTTTCGTATGTGATACCCTTAGATTTGAATTGTCTAATAATTCCTATATTATATATTACGGTTGAACAATTCATCATGGTTTGATCAAGTGAAGTATTGTTATCAACTTCACCATTAATGATATTAATATTATCTATGTCACTAATTTTAGATTCACTTCCATTTCTGACTAAAGCATATATATCATGATTATGATTTTTTAATGATTTTAAAATATATTTACCAACAAAACCTGTGCTGCCAAAAACTGCTACTTTCATAATGAGTTACCTGATTGTTTTTTAATTTCTGTAAAAATTTTATCTAAGATTTTATGTCTATAGTTAAAAATACCTTTTATATCATGCTTGATATAAAGAAAGTGAACAAGCCTTCCAATAATTCCCATAGGAATCGCATACGTTAAATTATCTTTGATAATTGTGCCACCATCTTTTTCTTCAAATGTGTGAGTATGATGCCATAATGAATATGGTCCTTTAATTTGCTGATCAACAAATTTATATGGTTTTTGATAATGTGTTATGAGTGTTCTCCAATGTAATTTGATAGTATAAAGAATTGTTAATGAGTAATCAATTAATTGTCCATCTTTCATTTCCAATGGTGTGGGTGTAATGATATCAAATTTCAATCTTGAAGGTGTAATTAATGAAAGATTTTCTGGTTTTGAGAAAAAATCAAAAACATCTTCTAAGGGCAAGTCTATAAATTGCTCAAATTCTAAATTGTATGTTTTCATTATTTGCTTTTTGCCAATAGATTGAAGAACAATTCAAAATTATCATTTATAAACCTATCTCCAATATCTGGATACCAAGATTTAGATCTATACTTTACATTGTATTTGGAACGATCAATTTCTATTTTACCAGAAGCCAAACCAGTATCATTATTATATATGATATTTGCTATAAATTCAATTGGATGTGTATTTTCTTTGATGGTCAAATCTGCAATCAATTTAAAGTTTTGTTCGTCTATTTTCTCAACATTTGTTATGACAAGTCTTGAAATAGGAAATATATCTGTTCCAAAAAAATCATCATCCTTTAAATGCTTTACAAGTGATCGATTTGATTTTTTATTTTGAATATCTGTACATATAATTGAATTCATATCAATAATAATTTCACCACCAATCAATTGATTGTTTTTATCAAAATCTAATTGACTAGTCTTGACATTTATTAATCCATCATGGTATGAGCCAGTAGATTTTGTACCTTTCCATTTAATTGAAGATTTGTCCATATCAATATGAAGACTATTTTGACCAAAAATGGTTGTTACTAATAATATAAAACATAAACTTTTCATAAAAATTTCTCCTATTTACACGTTTTGCACGTTTTAATATAATAATTTTTCTATGTTTTATGCAAATTATAAATCGATTCCAATTGTCACTTCGTATCTTCTGTTGGATTTAGCCTTTGTAATTGGATTGTATTGCCATGCATAGTTAAGTTTAATTGGTAAACCTAAAAATATAAATCTTGGACCCCATCCGTATGACATTACCCATCCAGTTCGTTGATTTGGGTCATCTTCTCTTTTTATCCAATTTGATGCTTTTGATATTTTTGGTAAAGGTTGGTCATTATTCCATGTAACACCTAAATCAACAAATAAAATACCATTTATTTGACCAAACCATTTTATTGCAGGGAAGTAATAAAGTAAAAATGGTGCTCTTAATTCAAAATTAAATAATGCCAGATTATCACCTGATTTATACATAAAAGGCACACCTCTTATTGGAGTAATGTTTTCAGTGAAATTAAATAATGTTAAAAGATTTGAGTTATTAGAATTAAACTCATTTAAATAAAAGTCAGATGTAAATGGATTAGATGAATATATTGAAGGCTCTGATCCAAGGTAAATAGATTGTCTATCTTCGCCCCAAGTATGTCCTAAAAAATTTCTAACAAATAAACTAACTCCATTAAATAAAGGTCTATACAAACGAGCATCCAGGCTCAGTAAATTAATATCTTTATTTAAAGTTGGGTCAGTTTTGTACTTTAAATAAAATCTATTTCCATTATTGGGATAAGTATAAAACCATTTAGTATTGTCCCAAACATATCGAGTACTAAAGGTAGATAAATTTCCAGAATAAATCAAATCACTGCTTTCAACTCCCCCAAATTGGGAGCCTGTATTTATTACTTCATCCCAAACAAGCATAAAATATTGACTTAAATTAAATTCTAACCTATTAAATCTGGATATAGGTCTATTTGCATCTATTCCTAGTGATATATTTTCATACAACGTTTGATTTTCTAATAGATAACCATCTTCATCAATATAATTGTTTTCTCTTATTGTGAAACCATCATGAGCAAACATAAATGNCCAGTCAATCATTTTAGGTAAATATCTATAAACTAACGCATAATCAGATCTTTTAAAATTCACATCTAATTCTGTACCAATGTATATTTTATGATCTCCTAAAATATCACTAAATTGAAAAACAGCTAAACCATTTTGCGCATAATTATTATTACTTGTATTTAATCCTACACCAATAGATAACTGACCTACATCTAAACTAAACTTTGTTTTGTATTTTTTGACAATATATTGACCCGTACTATCAATTTGAGAAAAATTGATACTATCATTTTTTGGCTTTTCATTTAACTTAGAAATATTTTTATCGAAAACATAGTTTCTATAATTATGTCTTTTTTTATCAAACTTATTTTTTAGACTAGTAAAATCATATTGAATTTTTTGCATGGTCCATTTAGCAAATTCAACATTTGAACTATCATTCAAATTATTTATTTTTAAATTCGAATCTAATTTTGATAAAATAAATTTTTTATCATTTAAACTTGATATGAAAATGTCATTTTCTACTGCAGTTATTTGCGATATTCCTGTAAAAACATTTGTTAATAAGGTTATGGATGAATCAACCTGGTTTTTTCTAAATAAATTATTAATGCCATTAAAATCTGAAATGTATAATAGTAGACTGTCATTGTTAGTTGANATTGGATAATGTTCATTAAAATCAGTATTAGTTATTTGAAAAATTTGTTTAGTATCTAAATTATATCTAAACAAATCATACTGCATAGACCATAATTCATTTTTTTTACTTGATTTGTCCGAACTGTATAAAATATTTTTACCATTATTTGTCCAACTAATTTCTTTTTCAGTAAATATATCATTAGTGAGTTGTGTAACATTTTTATTATCCAAATTATAAAGATAAATATCACTTTGTGAGATATTGGTTGCTACAAATGCAATTTTATTTTCGAATATTGGATGCCAAATTGGTTGAGCAATAGATCCAAAATTATAACTATCAAACGTGTGTTTGTACTTTTTATTATCTTTAACATTAATTACGTATAGTAAATCTTCTCCTTTTGAAGAAGAAGATATAATAATATTTTCACTATTAGGTGACCATGATATGCCTGCTTTTAGAATATTCAATTCTTCAAATTCTATTGACATACCACTTTTTAAGACATTTTTAATAGATTTTGTATTACAATTTTTACAATCGCTTGGGATGATACATAGACTCATTATACCATTTTGGTTAGAATAAAAGGCTAATTTTGATTTATCAGGAGATAGTGAGGGTCCAATATCATAAGTACTGTTAATTTTATCATAATCAAATAAAGTTGAGGAAATATCATTTAAATAAGATCGATTATTTATATCTGGCCAGTACTCTGATTTGAGATATTTATGCCAACCTAATTCAAGACTTTCTAAATCCAAATTCAAAGACTTTTCCAATGCTGTATTCAAATCAGGAGATGTTGCAATTGCAGAAAAAATGGATGAAATTATTGTAGGAGCATCAGTTTTTCCTTGATTGTATAACGTATCCAGTTCCTCAACAATATATTTCCAAACTGAATGTCCGCCTCTGTATGCAAGATAACCATTTAATTCATTTAATTTAGGTAATTTATCACCGTTAATAACTAAATCTCTAATCCACATTTCAGATTCAGTATCCCATGATGATGATAAAAATTCAGCTANCCCCTCATTCATCCATAAAGGTATTAGTACTACATCATCGTTTTGCATATTTTGAATACTACCTTTATAAATGTAATCATTAATAAATGCATGTACTAATTCATGGTGAATTACATGTTTGAACTGTCGATTNTTNCCATCAAAAGGAATGACTACTCTGTTTTTATATAATTCTGTNACACCACCCACACCCTCAGGCATAAACATATCAATAACATTAGTTTGCTGAAAATCATTNTGNGAATTATAAACGATAATTGGNATTCTATTTTTTAACTTCCANCCAATNGCATTTGAAATAATATCATAAGATTTTAATGATTCTTCAGCCACAAATTCTGCATTGGCATTAATTTTTTTAGAGTTCAAATCATCATTATAAAAATATACATCAAAATATTTAGACTGAATGTAGTGCCAATCAAAACTTTTGTATTGAACAATATTTTTCCCAAATTGACAATAAATAGGAATTATAAAAATTAAAAATATATATTTTGTAAATTTCATAGTTTTGATTTTGTTATATTTAATTATAATATAAACATGACTAAAGGTTTCCAGAAATTAGGAACAAAATAATTAAATATATATACATTATTTATTTATTAGGAACAATGAAAATGCAATTACCAATATATTTTATATCNGATAACCATTTCATGCTTTCAAAAAATGAATTAGANAGCAAAAGAAGNNAAAAATTATTTGATTTNTTTGATAAAATTAAAAAAACTGGTGGNACATTAGTAATNGGTGGTGATTTTTTTGATTTTTGGTTACAATCATTTTTTAGTATACCTGAGAATTATGATGATTTAATAACTAGCCTAAAATCTTTGTATGAAAATAAAATTGATATTCACTATGTGGTTGGTAATCATGATTATTGGGACTTTGGATTTTTAGAAAAAAAATGTGGTTGTAAAGTACANAAGGGAGATTTTTCATTTGAAATNAATCAAAACAAAATGTTAATAACGCATGGAGATGGGATTTTAATCAATGACCATAATTACAGACTAATGAAAAACATTATCCGTAGTTCACTTTTTGTTTTTTTAATTAGGCTNGTTCCAATGTCAATTATGACGTTTTTTGCAAAGAAAATTTCTAATACTAAAAATAAATTAAATCCAAAATATCCTCCATTAAAAAAAGATTTAAAAAATGAACTAGAAAATTATGCATTTAAAACAATGGAAAAAGATAATATTGATACATTGCTAATGGGTCATTATCATGAAGTGGGNATTAAAGAAAAAGATTCCAAAAAGTTCATTCATTTAGGAGATTGGCTAACAAAATTTACTATTACTATATTTCATGAAGATGAAACTATTACACAAAATAATTGGGGGAAAAACTGATTATTTTAATTCAACTAGATATATTTGCTTGATTTATTGTANATTCCTTACCTTTAAAGTGAGTTTAAGTATTATAAAATATGAAAAATAAAGTATATATATTATCATTTGTATGTCTATTTCTTTGTTCATGTGTNATGAGAAATGGAAAANTTGANCGTATTTCATTTAATGACCCTGAAATACAAACAATGGAAGATGTAAATGTGCAAAGAGATTTGTTGGTTGATGGAAAAAGAGCCCCCATTACACTTCTTATTAATGCTTACAACAATTCTAATCTTCAATATGATGTAAGAATGGCTTCACTNGAAGCTTTGGCAGAAAGCAAAGATCCTTTAGTAATAGAGGCAATACAAAAATCAATAAGAAATGCAGAATTAATTGATTTAGATATGATGATTAAATCNATTGAACTATTAGCAAAATACGGAGATAGTGAATCTATAAATGCACTCACTGGAGCGCTTAAAAAAAGTGAATCAAAAATTATGGATTTAAGAGAAGTCATTGTAANTGCAATTGGAGAAAACGGAACAGATGATCAAATCATTACCCTNCTTGAATTATATGAAATTAGTAGGATTAATCATCAAAAAAATAGTCAGTTATTATCAATCGCACTTGGAAATATGGGCGATGATCGTGCAATACCTGTTTTAATGGAAATAGCCAAAAATAAAGAACATAATCTTATTACCAGAAAATTAGCAGTTGACATATTAGCCAAAAAAGAAGCAACAGAATTAGTTGATTATTTCATAGAGCTTTTAGGAGACCCTAATACAAGACAAAGTATGAATGATTTTGCTTTAGAAGTAATGGGTGATTTGGATAACCAGCAAATGATTTTAGCATTACTAGAATCTTATCAAATTGGTAAACAGCAATATTACAGTATGCTGATTAGATTGATGGATATCATGAGTGAGCAAAATAATGTAGAATTAAAACCAGTAATTATTGAAGTTGCATTAACTGAAAGTTTACCTTATCATATAAGAATAAAAGCCATAAAATCACTTGCAAATTTTGGAGATCCTTCTGTNATTGATAAAGTAATTATTTTATTAAATGAGGCAAAAAATTATATATTTTATGATCANATTGTAGATTTAATTTTGTCTATGGACGTGATGCAGGATTATGAATCAATATTAAGAGAAGTATCATTTAATGCTATGAATAATCAAATAGAATTAGAAAAATGAGAATTTACATTAACATAATATTACTGATAGTTTTATCTTTCAATTTAAGTTCATGCTCATCATCGAAAAAAATTAAANGTGAAAAAGAAACTAAGCAAAAAACTGAAACTGTAAAAATTACAAACAGTTCATTATTTAATGAAGAAACAAAGCCATTTTATACTGTTGATCCAAAGTTAGAAGAAATAGAATCAGAAATTGCAATGTTGAAAGANCAAGTAATTCAATATCAATCTCAAATTTCAACTCCAAATTTTAATACCGAAGTCTTGAAGTTATTGAAAAATCCTGGTATAAAACATGAAATACAATTATCTAATGGAACTACAATTCAAGGTGTAATCATTTATGAAAATATTGATCAATTAATCGTTGAAACCAAAATTGGACAACTTCAAATTAATAAAGATGAAGTAGTTAGTACAGAAGACATATTACCACCTTTAGCAAATTTAGAGTTTGTTGGTGATGCAANAGAAGAAGTTTATCAATCAAAGAGAGCTTATAAAGGTGCAATTAAAAATAATGGTTTAAAAAGAGCTGATTTTGCAAGAGTGATTTATAGNCTGCATGATGAAAATTCAAATATTATTGCTATTGATTCAGTTTTTGTATCGGGATCAAAATACATATATAATTCTGGTATTATTTCAGATGCTGCTGTCAACCCAGGTGACTTTGCAGAATTTTATGTTTCTATTGATTTAAATAGTGAACAAGAAATAAAATATTTTTTACGTGATATACGTTGGGAATATTTTGAATAATTAAGTGAAAAAAACNTCATTCAATCTATTATATACTCTAATTATTTTAATTGTTTGTTCATGTCAAAGTGAAAAACANGTTAGTGTTTANAAAGTAAAAAAAACTGACGCATTACTTGCTAAGCAAAATAAAAAAGAAAAAAAATCTGGTCTTAACTGGACTGCTCCTAACAATTGGATAGAAAAAAAACCAACTGATTTTAGATTAGCCAGTTATGACATTAAAACCTTAAAAGGTGATTTGGTAGATTTATCAATTACTGTTTTTCCAGGTGATGCTGGAGGAATTGAGTCCAATGTAAANAGATGGAGAAGNCAAATTAATCTTAATCCATTAAGTCTAGATGAAATTATGAATGAAGCCTTAATTGAATCTAGTATGCTTGGAGAATACTATGTTTTTAACTTAACTAACCAAAATAATAATCAAGGCATGCTCGCTACAATAATACCTAATTATAGTAACTCAGGTTCTATTAAAGAAACAATTTTTGTAAAAATGATTAACTCTTTACAAGTGCTAGAAGAATTAAAATACGAATTTGAATTATTTTGCAAGTCAATTCATCAATTGAACTAAGTCATATTGTCATTATCGTTTNATAGTGTTACAATTGGCATATTTTTTGCATATTATATATTATAAAATGAATAAATTAATTAAAAGAATTTCAGATCCTAANATATTTGTATTTACCATAATTTGGTTAATGGTTTTAGTTTTTTTTGGCACNATAGAACAAAAAGATATTGGTCTTTTTGCATCCCAAAAAAAATATTTTACAAGCATGATTTTATGGGTATATGGCATTCCTTTACCAGGTGGTTTNCTCACAATGATCATTCTATCTATGAACTTATTCTCATTTTTTCTTAAACCCAATTCATGGAGAAAAAATAAAGTTGGTATTCTTACAGTACACATAGGGGCTTTAATTTTACTAATTGGTTCAGGTATAACAAGCGTGTTTAGCGTAGAAGGAAATATGGTAATAATTGAAAATGAAAAATCTGATTATATGCATAGTTTCTACTACAAAGAGTTTACAGTATTAAATTTAGATCAATACAAAGATAGCATTGAAGTAATTAATTTTAGCGAGAATTCGTTAAAGGAAAACCAATTATTGGAATATAGAACTTTACCATTTAAAATTGAAATTATTGATTTTTTCTTGAATTCAAANTTAGAATCTAGAGTTAATGATACACTATCGCCTTTGCGNGGTGACGCAATAAGATTAGAATTAAGNGAAAAATTTCCNGAAACAGAAATGAATAAAAATATTTCGGGNGTTACCTATAAGATTACATCTGATGACGAAAACATAAATGGTTACTATATATANCAACTAGAACAAAGAAGNCCAGAAATTATTACAATTAATAATATGGATTATGCGTTATTGTTGAGGCCTGTTAGAACATATTTGCCCTTTGAAATTGAATTATTAGAATTTGATAAAGTGATGCATCCTGGTACACAAATTGCTAAAAGTTTTAGTTCAAAAGTATTTCTAAATGAAAATGAAACATCACGNAGAGTATTNATNGAAATGAATGCCCCANTAAGACATAAAGGTTACACACTATATCAAGCTTCGTATGCAGAGCTTGGAGATGGTAGAGAAGCGACTGTTCTNGCNGTAGTACAAAATTATGGTAGNCTTTTTCCTTATATTTCAAGCATTATTATGTGTATTGGTGTGCTGTTACAAATGATTATTAGAATACCAGGGCTATTAAAAAAATGATAAAATATTTAGCGCTAATATTATTGTTTTTTTTCAACTCTATTCAATCTGAAACATTTAATTTTCTGCATATACCAATTCAGGAAGAGGGTCGTATCAAGCCTTTAGATTCTTTTGCAAGAAATCAATTGTTAAAAATTTATGGAAAAACTAATCTTACGATTTATCAGGAAGAGAATTATGAAATAAGTGCCATTGATTGGCTGTATGCAGTTTTAAGACAAGAGCCTTCAAGTTTAAATCAGTCAATATTTAAAATACAAAATCCTGATGTAGTCAACGCATTAAATCTGGATAAAACTGAAAAACTACTATATAGTTTTAATCAAATAAATACAGGCTTATCAACACAAAATAACATAGAACTAATTCAAAGAATTAGTAAGACTGATAAAAAATTTTTAACTCTTGTTGAAAAGCAAATATTAGATTTAAACATAAAACATAAATTATTTTTAGATTTATTTAATAGCGCATCCTGTATAATCCCAATAATTCAAATTTCTAATCCAACTATTGCGCAAGCTTTCGGTGTATCTAGCAATGATAGAATTAGTTATTTTCATTATATAAGAAACCAGATTTCAATACACCATGAACTACAAAAAATAGTACAATCCATAGATTCAAATAATGAAAATGAACTCACGCTATTTGAATTAAAAAATATTATGGAAACTATAGCAATTTTTGAAAATGAAATTTTCATTCGTAATCAATCTAATAAACTTAATAGTTCTAATATTTTAAAAATCATACCTTCAGAGAATGAGTGGCAATCAGTATGGAATGTGATTGATGAAATTAAAATATCTGGTAGTACAAATAACACAAATTCTTCTTTGTTATTATTATTAGAAAAGATTTTTGATGATAATGATGAATATAAAAAAACATATTTAAAAGACTATTACAATGTTATTTCACTTGAAACAAAATTAAATGCAAAATTATTGAAAAGAGAGGTTAATTATAACCAATCAAACTTATTCATATGGAGTTTAATATTTTATATTTTGTCTTTAATCAGTCTATTTATTTTTTCAATGTTTAAAAAATTACCTGCTCAACTAAAATTAGTTCCATTCCTGATGATAGGTATAGGTTTTCTATATCATTTATCCGGTATTGTTATTAGAATGACAATACTTGAAAGACCCCCCGTTTCAACATTATATGAATCTGTCATTTTTGTAGGATTAATTGCTGTATTTTTTTGTATTATCCTCGAATATATCAAAAAAGATAATCTCAGTATTTATATTGGAAGTATATCCGGTATCATTTTACATTACATTTCTTTTGGATATGCAGCAGATGGTGATACACTTGGAGTACTAGTTGCAGTATTAAATTCTAATTTTTGGCTTGCTACACATGTAACTACAATTACTGTAGGATATGCTGCGACAGTGATTTGTAGTTTAATTGGTCATCTTTATCTTTTGAAAGCAGTTTTTAATCCTAAAAATCGATCCCAATTAAAAACAATATATAATAACATGCTTGCGATGACATTTATTGCTTTATTTTTTACAATGTTCGGTACAATATTGGGTGGTATTTGGGGTGATCAATCATGGGGGAGATTTTGGGGTTGGGACCCCAAAGAAAATGGAGCACTATTAATCGTCATGTGGTTGTTAATGATGATACATTTAAAAATTTCAGGTATGGTAAAAGCTGAGGGTTATGCCCTTGGATTAGTTTTAGCTAATATAACAGTCGCACTTGCTTGGTTCGGAGTTAACCTATTAAGTGTAGGCTTACATAGTTACGGTTTTACTGATGGTGCTGCATTTAATCTTTTTGCATTCATTTTATTTGAAGTGTTGTTTGGTTTTATATTTTACGGATTATTAAAATATAAAAAATACTATTAACGATGAAAAAAAATACTATTCAGAAGGCAATTAATCATCTTTCAAAGATTAAAGAATTTGAAATCTTAATTAAAAATAACCCTACGCCCCAATTTGAAGAAAATAAAAATTATTTTGATGCTTTATCTAAAACAATTATTTATCAACAATTAAGTGGTAAGGTTGCAAAAATAATTTATCTTCGTTTTATCAATTTATTCAAAAATAAACAGCCAAATGCTGATGAATATCTTAAAATTAATAATGATTTATTAAGAGAAATAGGTTTATCAAAACAAAAAATTTCTTATATCAGTAATCTATCTTATTTTTTTATTGAAAATGATAATCTTACTAGTTTTAATAGTTTAACAGATGAAGAAATAGCAAAAAAACTTTTGTCTATTAAAGGTATTGGACAATGGACTGTAGATATGTTTATGATGTTTACAATGTTTAAAACTGATATACTTCCTTTAGGCGATTTAGGAATTAAAAAAGCTTTCAAAGAAATATTTAATTTAAATGAATTGCCTTCAAATGAATTTATGATTTCTAAATCATCTGATTGGAAACCTTTTAGAACAATAGCATCTTGCTATTTATGGACTCTTGTAGATGATGGTGATGTGTGGTAAAATATATTTATTTAGTTCTAAATAAATTATATGTTATGAAATANGAAATTATACCTATAATAATCATAACAAACAAATAAATTGGCCAATCAGGCAGTATATTNGTTAAGTTATTTCCTTCAGGCTTATCAAGTGTGAACCAATAATTTGATCCGATTTTATTATTTAAAATAATAATTAAGAAAAATATAGAAGCATTAATTATTATACTTTTGATAAAATTAATTTTCGTAATAATAAATTTCTTCTNAAACNTAATAATAGAAAATANTAGAAGATTAAAATGAGATAAGTATAAATGAATGAACTCAATTATTGGTACATTTAAATCTAAATTAGAATTGGTGAATCCAGTGATTCCACCTCCTAAACCATTTAGTACAATCCATGAAATTAGTAATTTTGAATTAAAAAAATAAGTTGCTAAAATTGCAACTTCTGTCAAATAACATAAATGCAGTGGTAAATGGTTTTTAATATCAAATTGATCGGTTCCAATTAAAATAANATTNAATGTAATTAAATTTATTATTNNAGAAAATAATAAANCATNATTTAATAGTTTTTGATTTTTTATTTTAAAAAAAATAATNAATAGNAAAGTAGNTAATATGATACAAATTAAGCTATGGTTTCTTAAAATATTTTCTAAAATTGAAAGTCTCAATTTTCTCTCTCTTTTAATAATTCTAAAAATGTATTTCTTGTATGTGTAATCAATTGATCTAATTCAGATACAGAATATTTTGTAACATCTATTGGCTTTCCAACTTCAATATCAATAATTGAAGGCTTAATATACCAGCGTGTTTTAGGTTTAAGATTAAACCCACCCTTAACTGCTATTGGAATGATTGGTACGCCTGTATTAATTGCCATATGGAAACCGCCTTTTTTAAATTTCTGTAATTTACCATTTGTTGTACGGGTCCCNTCCGGAAAAATCACAACGTGATAACCCAGTTCTTTTATTATAGTTTCAGCNTGTTNAATGGCTTGAATTGCCTTTTGCTTGTTTCTTCTATATACAGGTATTGCATTAAAAGATCTTAACATAGTACCCCAGATTGGAATTTTAAAATTAAATGAAGCAAGAAGAGCTGTATATTTACCCCGTAATGGTTGCATGCTGAAAAAAACATCCGCAAAAGATGTGTGATTCATCATAATGATATATGTTTGATCATTAGGGATTTTATTTTTTATCCTAATCCATGCTCCTAAAAAGAATAATTGAACACGAGTTAGAAATGGTAAAGTAGGATATAAATATTTATGCCCAATAATAAATGATAGAACTATTATATAAGTTCCAAACATCAAAAAATAAATGCTCCCAGATAAATATAAAAAAATACTTATTAATCTATACATTAGGCTAACCCTTTATTTAATATATGGGGGAATATATAATGATTTGCTTTTGGGAATGGTAGTGTCATAATTTGATCCGGCTTAATTAATTTCCATTTTTCTGCCGTATTACATTTGATTTTACCTTTTTCAAATTCGCAATGATAAGCATGAAGAGTAATACTAAAATGAGAATACTTATGTTCAACAGTAGTAATATAATTTAAAACCTTTACATTGATTGAAAGTTCCTCATAAATTTCTCGCTCAATACATTCTTTAATGTTTTCATTACTTTTTTGTTTTCCGCCTGGAAATTCCCAAAGCCCTCCTAGAAGTGTATTTTTTTTTCTTTTTGTAATTAATATTTCTCCATTTTTCCATATTACACCTACACCTACATTGTAATGGGGATTTTTTTTATTTTTAGATTTTACTTTTGGGTATTTCTTAATGCTCTTTGATATTTTAGCACGGCATGAGAAATCTATAGGACATTGAGAGCATAAAGGTATTTTGGGTTTACATATATTTCTGCCTAAATCCATTAATGCTTGATTAAAATCACCTGGTTTTGATAAACTGATATTTTTAGATAAAAAATGATTTAATTTTTGCATAGCACTTTTTGAATAGTCGTCTAAACATAAAATACGAGCCATCACTCGTTTCACATTACCATCTATAACATAATTCACTTTATTAAATGCAATGGATGCAATTGCAGATGATGTATAATCACCTATCCCTTTTAATTGCATCAAATCATTTTTATCATCTGGTATTTTTCCATTGTAAATCTTAATTACAGCTTTACACGCCTCTCTAAAATTATTAACTCTATTATAGTAACCTAAACCTTCCCAGTATTTAAATAAATCTTCATCAGAAGCTTTAGCTACATCATATAAGGATGGAAATTTTTTAATCCATTTTTCATAATACGGTATGACAGTTTTAACTTGTGTTTGTTGCAACATAATTTCTGAAAGCCATATCTTATAAGGATCGCTAGTTAATCTCCATGGAAAGTCAACCTTATGCTCGTAATACCAAGATATAATCTTTCTATTAAATTTCATAATATCTTATAAATCTTTTCTGTTCAAATATAAATTCCAACCAATAGATTCTAAAGAATTTTGAATCTGCTCTATTTGTTCAAAATCATATTTAGATAAAACAGAGGATATCTTATTTGATATATCATCATTTAGTAACAACACTATTTTTTGTCCTCGCTTTGATAAAAATAATTTTATTGATCTTTTATCATTTTCATTGGGTCTTCTGTTTATCAACCCTTGTTTATTGATTCTTTGTATATTACGTGTCATAGTACTAATATCAATACCTAACTTTTCTGATAAATCAGATACAGATATACCATCATATGGTACATACAAAAGTAATAATGCTTGAGATAAAGTTAAGTCATATTTTGAACTTAATTTTCTTAAAAGGGCAAAGTAATTCAAGCTGATATCTGATAGATGTTCTATTAAATTCATAGTTGTATGTTACAAACAAAATTCAAATATTAAAAATTTATTTTGTGCAAATATATATTTGTTTATCGCTCTCTTCATTAAATAATGATAATGTATAATTACCATAAAANTTTTGCACTTTTAAATTATTATCTGCAAGTAAAGTATGCAAAGTGTCAGGAAACAGCATTCGCATTTCAAATTCATATATATACTCTAAACCATTATTTTCGTTTACAAATTCCCACTTTATAGTATTTACTTCTGTTTTAGAATTATAATCATTTGATTCATATATTTTTAAAATTTTATTATTTTGAGTTGAATCTTTAAAATCCATTAAATCTACTTTTTTTGAATTTAGATTTGATGTTAATTCATTTGTTGGCATAAAAATATCTATTATGAAAATTGAATTTGAATGCATATGACTATATACTCTATTAAAACACTCATTAATATCATCATTTGTTATTAAATGAGCTAATGAATTAAATCCGATAATTATCAAATCGAATTTTTTATTTAAACTGAAATGTGTTGCGTCACAAACTTTAATTTTTTCATTATTATAATTATTTATTTTTGATTTAAATAAATCCACGAATTTTACAGATTTATCAAGACCATAGTAATCAATATTTTGATTAATNATTGGCAGGCCTATTCTTCCAGTTCCACAAAAAAGTTCTAATACAGATTTAACATTATAATTAGTTATGATATTTTTATAAAAATTAATATCATCCTTTTTCCACCACATTATGTCATCATACAATTGTGGATTTTCATAAATTGAAAATATTTTATTTTTATTGGCCAATTTTAGGAGAATATTTTATATATGAATTGATCTATTTTATCAAAAATAATCTGCTTATCTTCTTTGTCTGAATCATATATATTGTGGCCTGTTTTATTAACTACTAAGGTATCTAAATTTTCTGTTTTTAAATGCTCTTTAATTATACCAATATTTTCAAAAGGTGCNGTTTGATCAATTGTNGAATGAATTAATAAAACTGGACTAGATATTTTATTTAAAGATAATTTTACATAATCAACCATTTTTCTCATTTCATCAAGTGCGCACAAAGGATATTGTTGATAACCGTAAAATTGAATATTTTGAGCTTTAACTTGATCTGGATTGAAAGTACTTTTTTTAGGTACGGTTTTTTTTATTTTATTGAAAATTCTATTCATAAATCTAACATTAAACTCATTTTTAAACTTGAATAGTGCTGAAGCAGATATAATTCCATCTAAAGGAAATAAACTACCTAAGTGTAAAGAAAGGACTCCTCCCATACTTACTCCNATAACAATTACTTTATCACAATCAGAATACATTTCAGCTACGCCAGTTTCGACAGCAGTTAACCATTCAGAATATTTAGTAGAATTACAATCTTCTACAGTTGTACCATGACCAGGTAAGTTGTCTGCTCTAACTTTATACCCTTTTTTGGATAAATGAATGGCTAATTTTTTAACTTCATATGTTGAGCTTGAAAAGCCATGTATTAAAAAAATTCCAAGTTTACTATTTGGATTGAAAAGATAATTATCTGGGTCAAATTTATCTGAAATATTTTTACTCATTATGATATAATTTAGTGATTTCTGAAATACTTTTTACTTTTTGCATTGGGTTAATATTACTTTTCATGAAAGCAANAAAAAAATTAAACAATTCTGACATATTTTCATATGNTAAATCTATATCAAAAATTTTATTAATNTGGGTAATATTAATTAAATCTATTTTGCTTAAGGTTGAAAATTTAATTACAAAATCTAANTCATTTNCACTGTGTAGATTACACTGCTCACAAATAAGCGAATTAGCAGAGGATGAAAAAATGACGTCATTAGTAAATTTTTTACCGCAAGTATTACAAGATTTATAACTTGGCATAAAACCTAATTGTTTAGATAAGTGATAAAGAAAAAATAAAAAAATGACTTTATTTTTTTTTATATCACTATCTAATAATTTTAATGATTTTTTANATAGTCTAAATATGATTTTATTAGGAAAATCTTCTTCAAAAATTTTATTAATTACATTATTAATTGTGGTTCCAAATAGTATACTTGAAAAATCACATCTAATATGNGTGTAATCATTTATGATATCTGCTTCTTTCAAAATATGCATTGTACGATTTTTGTTGTAGTAAAAAGTTAATTCAAGTAGGTGGAAAGGTTGTAAAATAGATAGTTGAGGATTTTTTGCTTTTCTAACACCTTTAGATATTAAAGTTAATTTTCCATATTCTTTTGTGAACACATTACAAATGATACTTGTATTACTATAGGGAAATATTTTAAGTATTATACCTTCTGTGGAAACTATCAATTTAACTCTTAATATGCACGTGCAAATACAACTTGATACTTAGCTTTTTTATTNGAGTAAATACATNTTAAAGATTTAATATTTTGAATAAATGGAATACATCTAATTGTTGCTTTAGTCTCTTTTTTAATTTTGTCTTCACTTTCACTTGTACCATCCCAACCACATTCGACAAAACCACCTTTTTTAATAATATGCTTAAAATCTTCATATGAATCTGTTGAATGAGTATTTGAAACTAAAAAATCTTTTGCTTGATNAAATAAAGATTGTTGTATATCATCTAATAATGTTGAGAAATAACCATTTAAACTANCAATTGNAATATTATTTTTGCCAATCTTATCTCTTCTTGAATATATAATTTCATTATTATTGATATCACGCATTCCAACTTCTATTCTAATAGGAACGCCTTTCATCTCCCATTCATTAAACTTAAAGCCTGGTGATATTTTTGATCTATCATCAAAATAATATCTAATGTTACTTTGATTAAGTTCATCGATTAGTGGTGAAATAAATTTATTAATTTTCACTTTATCATCTTCCGATTTAAAAATAGGAACAATTACAACCTGAATTGGCGCTACTTTTGGAGGCAATCTTAAACCTTGATCGTCACCATGAACCATAATTAATGCGCCAATTAACCTAGTACTTACTCCCCAACTTGTAGCATAAACATATTCTTCATCATTATTTTCAGTTTGAAACTTTACATCAAAAGCCTTTGCAAAATTTTGACCTAAATAATGTGATGTTCCTGCTTGAAGTGCTTTTTTATCTCCCATCATTGCCTCAATACAATAAGTTTCAACTGCACCGGCAAATTTTTCTGATTCACTTTTATATCCAGTTAATACTGGAATTGCCATAATATTTTCTACAACATCTTTGTATATATTTAATATTTTTTTGGTTTCTTTTATTGCTTCATCCTCTGATGAATGTGCTGTATGTCCTTCTTGCCAAAGGAATTCACTAGTCCTTAAAAACAATCTAGTTCTCATTTCCCATCTTACAACATTTGCCCATTGATTAATAAGTATTGGTAAGTCTCTGTACGAATTAATCCATTTTTTATACATGGACCAAATTACTGTCTCTGATGTTGGTCTTACAATAATTTCTTCTTCTAATTTAGATTCAGGATCAACTACTAATTTGTTATTTTCAACCTTCAATTTAGAATGAGTAACAACGGCGCATTCTTTTGCAAATCCTTCAACATGCTCAGCTTCTTTTGCTAAAAAAGATTTTGGTATGAATAGAGGAAAATATGCATTTACATGGTTTGTATTTTTAAAACGTTTATCAAACTCATCTTTTATAGATTCCCAAATTGAATATCCATAAGGCCTAATTACCATTGTACCTTTAACGGGTCCATAATCTGCTAATTGTGCTTTTGTTATGACATCAGTATACCATTTTGATGCATCATTTGATTGTGGTGTAACTCCCTTAGCCATATATATTAATCCTTATAAATAATCTTATGAATTTAGTAAAAAAGTTACTTTGAAAGTACTTTTTTAAATGTATTTAATGTGTAATCTATATCCTCTTTTGTAATTCCATAATGCGTAACTAAACGATATTTGTTAGGTGCAACTTCAAAAAACAATACCCCATTTGCATTCATCTCATTTAGTAACTTCTCAGAATTAATACTACTTGATTTTAATTTAAAATATAAAATATTAGTTTTTACTTTATTACAATTAATTGATAACTCATTTATCTGATCAATACCGTTTGCTAGTTTTTGTGCATTATCATGATCTAAAGAAATTTGCTTATCCATATTTTTAAATGCTATTAATCCAGCTGATGCAATAATGCCAGCTTGTCGCATTCCTCCACCTAAAACTTTACGCATTCTTCTTGCTTGATTAATAAATTCTTTGGTTCCACAAATTACAGAACCTATTGGACACGCTAAACCTTTAGATAAACAAAAAGTCACAGAATCTACATGTTCAATTAATTTTTTTAATTCTATATTCAACTTAATAGTAGCATTAAATATTCTTGCTCCATCAATATGTAGTTTTAAGTTATTATTTTTTGCAATTGTTGCAACTTCATCAATATAATCTTTNGTGATAGGACTACCATAGCACATGTTATGAGTATTTTCTAAACTAATTAAAGAAGTAACTGGAAAATGAACATTATCTTTTCTAATTGCATTTTTAATTAAATCTAAATCAATCATACCATCATCTGAATTTTGTAGTTGGTGAGAGTGAATACCTCCCATAGATGAAATGCCACCTGCTTCATAAATGAACGTGTGAGATTTATTTCCGAGGATTGCTTCTGTTCCCCTTTGGCAATGAACAAGAAATGATATCAAGTTACCCATCGTTCCACTTGGTACTAATAATGCAGATTCTTTACCTGCAATCAATGCTGCTTCAGATTCTAATAAATTAACATTAGGATCTTCTTGAAAAACATCATCTCCCAATTTTGCATTAGATATGGCATCTCTAATTTCTTGTGATGGTAATGTTACTGTATCGCTTCTTAAATCTATTGTTTTCATAATACTTATTATTTAGCATAAATTATATTCATAAAAATAATATAAATAAATGAATACTGAACCTTTAAATTTAATCAATGCTAAAATTATGACTCTTAATGGGTCATTTCCTATAATTGACAGCTTNACAATTAAAAATGGTCAATTTTATCGTTTTAACAATCCGCACCCTAACTTTAAAACTATAGATCTNCANGGTGCGTTTGTAATACCAGGTTTTATAGATGCTCACTTTCATATTAAAAATTTAGGTCAAAGATTAGACATGGTTAATTTGAAAGGCGTTAATTCTTCACAAGAAATAGTTAATTTAGTTTATGAAAAAAGTAAAGTACTTAAAAAAGGGGAATGGATAGAAGGTTTTGGTTGGGATCAAAATTTATGGAAAGATCAAAATTTTCCAAAATCTGAATTATTAAATGATGTTATCAAGAATAATCCGGTTTATTTAACTAGAATTGATGGACATAGTGCATGGATAAATAATGTCGCTGCTAAAAAATCTAATTTTGATTTATCAACAGATATTGATGGAGGATCAATTATAAATGATTGTATTTTAATTGATAATGCGATGGATCCAATTAGAAATAATATGCCTAAAGCAAATAAGGATTCTACAAAAAAATGGTTATTGAGCGGTGCACGATATGCTGCTGAAAAAGGTATTACTAATGTTCACGATGCATGGCAATCACCAGAAATAATAGAATCAATTATAGAGTTAGTCCAAGAAAATAACTTTCCAATTAAATGCTATGGAATGGTTGGTGGATCATTTAAAGATTTCTTACTTGATTTTTTTGCTAAAGGTCAATATTCAGGAAAGCAATATAAAATTAGATCTGTTAAAGCCTTTATTGATGGTGCTCTAGGAAGTAGAGGTGCAGCACTTCATGAGCCCTACTCAGATGACCACTGTAATTGTGGACTGATACTAATTTCAAAAGAAGAGTTTGATGAATTAGCATCATTATGTTATGATAATAATTTTCAATTATGTACTCATGCTATAGGAGATAGAGGAAATTCATTTGTTCTTGATACATATCAAAAATATCTTAAATCACAAAATGACAGAAGATGGAGGATTGAACATGCTCAGATGCTCACCACAAATGATATTGGCAGATTAAAAGAATGTTCAATAATTGCTTCTATGCAACCATCTCATTGTACAAGTGATATGAAATGGATGAAAAGTCGTATTGGAGAACATCGCTTGCATAGAATTAGTCGATGGAAAACTCTTTTAGATAATGGAATTGTTATAGCTGGAGGTTCAGATTGCCCTATTGAAGAAGGTAATCCATTGCATGAGTTTTATGCTGCCATTACAAGAACTGATCATGATGGCTTTCCTAAAGGAGGTTGGCAATCGCAAGAGAAATTATCTCGTATTGAAGCTTTATATTTATTCACAAAAGGTGCTGCAATAGCAGAGTTTTCTGATAATAAAAGAGGTATGATTGAATTAGGCTATGAAGCAGATTTAACAATATTATCAAATGATATTATGACAATTGATTCAGAAAAAATATTAAAAACAGATGTGATTGCAACTATAGTTAATGGTAATATTGTGTACGGATATAAAAATTTTTAATATTGAATTTTTAGACAGTAGCCAGTATGTTTTCTAATATTAATGACTCTGTTATTTTTAAAAAGTAGATATTGACCCTTAATGCCTACTAAAATGTCCTCGTAAGAAGATTCTTTATCAAATGAAAAACTTTTAATTTTATTTGGAATAGATTGGATTGGATAATTAATGTCTACCCATTTATTTTCAGTAATATATTTAGAAAAACCATCATTTAAATATTTTTTTGCTTCAAGATAACATTGCTCAAAATCAGGTTCTTCAAATTTTCCAGATAACATTTTTATCCAATNGGTTCTATCAGAGTAAAATTGTTTTAAATGTACCTCAATCAAACCTGCNAAATAACGATTAGGTGTAGTGCATAAAATAATTGCCTTAATNGCACCTTGATCAATCCATCTTGTAGGAATTTGTGTGCTTCTAGTAACGCCAATTTTTAGGTTGCCAGTAAATGACATATACACATGCTGATTTGTTAAGCAGTGTTTATTTGACCATTCCATATCGCGTGANTCTCCTTCGTGAGCTCTACATAATTCAGGTCTCAAAATACATTCCGAAGTTTCNGGCGCATCCCGAAAACAAGGAAAACAATANCCCTGTGCAAATGTTTTTTTAATTTTTTGATTACATTTTATACAGTAAATATCTCCTAAAAAAGTAAATTTAACTTTTTTGTTTATTAGCTGATTTAGTTCAACTAAAGTAGAGTCAATTGGNAGACTATAATGAACCTCNTNATTTAACTGAGATTGTAACTTTTTAATTGTACCTTGATATTGATTAGACATAATGGGAGAAATTTACAAAATATTGTTATTGAATGAAACTATGTATTAAGTTTAATATAAATTTTAGAAAGTATTAAGTATGGCAATTAAGAACATAGTAAAAATTTGGGATGATGAAAAAATTTTAAAAGAAAATATTAATTTTTTAAAAACCAAAACAAAACCTGTTACCTTCCCAGCATCNGATTATATAAAAAATATTGTTCAAGATTTAATTGATACATATCAAAAAATAACTTGTGCTGGAATTGCAGCAAATCAAATAGGTTATGACTACCAAATTTTTATTGGTATGAAAACACTAAAAGATGAAAGCGAATCNGAAGAAGTNGAAAAAATGGAGGCTTCAAAAACACCCATTTTAAAAAACCCATATGCTAATAACTTTGAAATATANATTAATCCNCGTATTGATAGTTTTGATAAAAAATCAATTAAAATCGACGAAGAGGGTTGCTTAAGTGTTCCAGGTTTAATGGTTGAAAGAGATAGATATGATAAAATAAAAGTTAGATATTATAATATAGATGGTAATGTAATAAAAACTAAATTAACGGGTTTCTTATCCAAATTATTCCAACATGAACTAGATCATTTAAATGGTAATTTAATGATTGACGATTTATCTNCTATTGAAAAATTATACCCTGCTGAGCCTACTGAAAAAAATGCAAAACTNTACGGTGAACTATTTTCAAAGTATCAAAAATTTGATAAATAAAATTTATCTTGCAATATAAATATATAAGGTAAGTAAATTAAGGTGTTATGAAAAACCATCTTATTATAGTTGAGTCCCCTTCAAAAATCAAAACTCTAAAAAAATTTTTAGATTCTAAATACTCAGTCGAAGCCTCTGTTGGTCATATACGTGACCTACCTAAAAGTAATTTAGGAATTGATGTTGAAAAAGATTTCTCAGCTGAGTATACTGTGTCACCAAACAGTGCAAAAACAGTTAAATCTTTAAAAGCTGCACTAAAAAAAGCTGATGAGTTGTTAATCGCAACTGATCCAGATCGTGAAGGTGAAGCTATAGCATGGCATATTGTTGATGAACTAAAACCCAAAATCCCTGTTAAAAGATTAGTATTTAATGAAATAACGAAAACGGCAATATTAGAAGCTTTAGATAAAACNAGAGATATTGATACTCACCTAGTTGACTCACAAGAGACACGAAGATTTTTGGATAGGCTATTTGGTTTTATGGTTTCAAAAACTATGTGGACAAATATGAAAGGTGGTGTTTCAGCTGGAAGAGTCCAAAGTCCTGCAGTAAAAATCTTAGTTGACAGAGAAAAAGAAAGAACTCAATTTATTCAAAATGAATACTGGAGTATATCTGCTGAATTTGAAAATAAAAATGGTATAATCAATGCTAATTTAATTAAAATAAATGGTAATAAAGTTTCTACAGGAAAATCATTTGATAAAAAGAATGGTGAATTATTCAATAAAAATGATGTCGTTCTGAATGATAAAACAGTCAAAGAAATTTGTGATGAAATAAAAGATAGTTTATGGAAAATTGACAATGTTGAAACTAAACCAAGCAAACAAAAACCTTATGCTCCATTTATAACATCGACACTTCAACAAGAAGGCATTAGACAATTTAGAATGAGTGCTCAAAATGTTATGAGAATTGCACAGGGCTTATATGAAAATGGTTATATTACTTATATGAGAACTGACTCAGTGCATTTATCATCTGAAGCCATTACAGCATCAAGAAATGAAATTAAATCATTATTTGGTGATAACTATCTTCCAAGTTCAGCAATACAATATAGTGGAAAAGTTAAAAACGCACAAGAGGCGCATGAAGCAATTAGGCCAGCTGGATCAAAATTTAAACATCCAGATGAACTTAAGAATAAAGTAAATGTCGATGAATTAAAATTATATAAATTAATATGGAAAAGAACCCTTGCATCTCAAATGAAATCTGCACAAATTGAAAGAACAAATTTAACAATTTCAAATGGTCAATATATATTTGAAGCAAAAGGTAAGGTCGTTACTTTTCCAGGCTTTTTAAAAGTCTATGTTGAAGGTGTAGATAATAAAAAGGATAAAGATGATAATGAAATCATTCTGCCTAAAGTAACAAAGGGAGAATCTTTGATTTGTAAAAATCTTACACCTAAACAACATTTTACTAAGCCAATTAATCGATTCACAGAAGCTGCATTAGTAAAAGAATTAGAAAAATTAGGAATAGGTAGACCCTCCACTTATGCAACTATATTAAAAAAGATTCAAGATAAAGAATATGTTAATAAAGTAAAAGGGAGTATGATTCCTACTTTTACTGGATATGCTGTTGTTCAGTTTTTAGAAAAATATTTTGATGATTTAGTTAATTTAAAATACACTTCAAACATGGAAGATGATTTAGATTCTATATCAAGAGGTGAAAATAATAAATCTGATTATTTAAAAGGTTTTTATTTTGGAAATGATATAACTAAGGGCTTGAAAACAAAGTTAGAGCAAGAGTTTGATAAGAGCAATGCACGTCTAATTAATATTTTGGGAAATGATAAACAAAGCGTAGAAATTCGTATTGGAAGATATGGTGTGTATGGTCAATATGATGAAGATAAAAGATTTACTATACCAGGAGATTTCCCACCAAGTGAACTTAATTTAGATAAGATTAACGAATTGATAGAATTAAAAAATAAAGCTCCTGAGATTATTGCAAAAGACCCTATAACCAATGAAGATATTGTATTGAAAAAGGGAAGATTTGGACCATATATTCAATGTGGAGAGAAAATGAAATCACTACCTCCTAATATTGAAATGGAAAATGTAGATACTGAACTAGCAATTAATTTAGCAAGTCTACCAAAAGTAATTGGTAAGTGGAAGGATGATGATATTAAAATTGATATTGGAAAGTTTGGTCCCTATATCAGATGTGGAAAAGTAACATCTTCAGTTCCAAGAGACCAAAATCTATTTGAATTATCAGAAAAAGAAGCGGGTGAATTATTAAACTCAGGTAAGCAAGGTAGGGGCCCAAAGGTAATAAAAGAATTAGGTGATAATATTGAAATTAGAGATGGCCGATATGGTATGTATATTACTGATGGCAAGGTAAATGCAAAAATGCCAAAAGATATTTCACAAGATGAATTAACTCTTGAAGAAGCTAAAAATTTAATTGAACAAAAAAAATCTAGTCCAAAGCGTAAATTTAGGAAAAAATAATGCATGATGATAAAAAAATAATGGATAAAATAATATCACTTGCAAAGCAAAGAGGATTTATTTTTCAAAGTAGTGAAATTTATGGAGGATTAAAAAGTGCTTACGATTACGGGCCACTTGGTGTAGAATTAAAAAGAAATTTGATGAATGAGTGGTGGAGATCTATGGTACACGAAAGGGAAGACGTTACTGGTTTAGATGCATCTATAATAATGCATCCAAAAGTTTGGGAAGCCTCTGGTCACCTAGCTGGTTTTTCTGACCCTCTAGTTGATTGTTTGATTAGTAAAGAAAGATTTAGGGCTGATAAAGCTCCAATACCAAAAGTTGGAGATGAAATAGATATTATTTGTGCAGATAAAGGGCAAGCTAAAGAATATCAAAATACAATTGAAAAACGTTTTAATATACTTTTAAAACGAGATGGAAAATTATTAAGAGGATTAAAAATAATTGATAAAAATAAAGTTGGGTTTTTTGAAGAAAATAAACAAACACCAAGTGAGACATTTGATTTTCCAGGTTATTTAAGTCCTACATTTAATAGTCCTTTTTTAAGTGATGAAAAACAATTTAATCTTATGTTTCGAAGTCAAATTGGATCTGTGGATGCACTTGGTGATATTGCTAATTTTGTCTTTGATAATAAGGATTTAGATAAAGAGTCTATGAAAAAGGCAATAGAAAAAATTGTCAAAGATTCTGCGGTTTATTTAAGACCCGAAACCGCTCAAGCAATGTTTGTTCAATTTTTAAATTGCCAACAAACCATGTCTATGAAAATTCCTTTTGGAATTGCTCAAATGGGTAAAAGTTTTAGGAATGAAATTACAACCGAACATTATATTTTTAGATCATGCGAATTTGAACAAATGGAAATGGAATTTTTTGTTGAACCTGGTACTCAAAAGGAATGGTTAAAATATTGGAGAGATAAACGTTTAAACTGGTGGCAATCCTTTTCAAATTATCCTGAAAATTTTACATACAGAAAGCATAAAAAAGATGAACTTGCTCATTATGCGGATGCATGCTATGACATTGAATATAAGTATCCATGGGGATATGATGAATTAGAAGGAGTAGCAAGTAGAACAGATTATGATTTAAAAAAACATGCTGAGCATTCTGGCGCAAAATTAAGTTATTTTGATCAACAAAAAGAAGACCCTGATACAGGTAAAATAGGTTGGAGATATACACCTTATGTTATTGAACCAGCTGCAGGTGCTACTAGAGGTTTATTGGTTTATTTAATAGATGCATATCATGAAGAGAATGTTAAAGATGCTAAAGGAAATGATACTACTCGTGTTGTCATGAAAATACATCCAAAACTTGCTCCATTTAAAGTTGCAATACTACCCCTAATCAAAAAAGATGGTTTGCCTGAAATTGGACGCGCATTAGTTAAGAAATTCCTAAAAAATGGTATAAATGCACGATATGATGAGCAGCATGCTATAGGTAAAAGATATAGAAGACACGATGAAGTTGGAACCCCCTATTGTTTAACAATAGATGGTGAAAGTAAAGTAGATAATTGCATTACAATTAGAGATCGTGATACTATGAAACAAGAACGAATATCTATTGATGATGCTGTTGAAATAGTAAAAGAGAAGTTATCAAAATCAATTAGCAATAACTCTTAATAAGTTTTTACAACCTCAAAATATTTAATTTTTTGATCCTCTATAGTATATGATATCGTATTTGGATTACAACATACATAGCAATCTTCAATTAAATCTATAGATTCTGAACAAAAAGAAAGTTCTATTTGAACTTGATTATTTTGAAAACAAGTTTGGCATTGATAAGTTTTAATAGTGGTCATAATAATTAAGGGCTAATATGGTATATCTTTTCATTCTCAACTTTAAATCTAATATGACCATTATATCTTAGTTTTAAAATATCTAGTTCTAAAACTGTTAATTCTATATGAGCAAAATTGTCATATCCTTTTTGGCTTTTTTCTAAAGTTGGATTAGAGTCAATAAATTCTTCTGGAACATTTGGATGCCAATCTTTTAGTTTAGTTGATGGTGCATAAGGTCCCATATAACATTTTCTACTTTGAAGAGCAGTACCTTTCCATTTTTTTAATGAAATATCATTTTGAAAATTTATAATAGCTGTGCATTTCATACGAACCTGTACTTTTCTATCTTTATCATAAAATAAAGCACTGGAATTTTTATTTTCGATTAGTTCTTTAACTTTATTACTTCTATAATCTGCGTTGAAATAAATTTTAAAAGGAGATATAGATACATCTCTTAAAACAACTGTTCTGGTTTCAGGAAAATTTTCATTAATTGTGGATAAAACAAATGTATGATACGGATTGCTGGCATGTTTAACTGCTTCTATTAAATAGTTAATTTCTAAATCATATATGTCTTTGATATTTTGCATGTGTTTAAAAAAAAGTGCTCAGAATTTAAATCTGAGCACTTGTAGCCCGTAGGAGAATCGAACTCCTGTTACAGAGATGAAAACCCTGGGTCCTAACCACTAGACGAACGGGCCAATTTGAGCGATTAATTTATAATGAATTTTATATTATTAACAAACGATTTATAAGTTAGCATATTTATTCGTGTACTCTATTAATTTATTCCGAATCCCTGCTTCTAACATTGAATGTCCTGAGTCTTGAATAATATGAAAATCAGCCTCTGGCCATTTTTTATGTAGTTCCCATGCAGTGACCATAGGACAAACTACATCATAACGTCCTTGTACTATAACGCAAGGTATATGTCTGATTCTGTCTATTTGATCTAGCAACCATCCATCATAGTCAAAAAAACCTTCATTTATAAAAAAATGGCATTCTATTCTAGCAAAAATATCTGCAATATTTTCATTTTCAAAGTGGTGTAATGATTTTTTATTTTGTATAAGTTTGCTAGTGCTTGCCTCCCATATTGACCATGCTTTTGCAGCTTTATAACGTGCATTTATATCATTTCCTGTCAATAATTCATAATAAGCCTTGATCATATTATCTCGTTTATTTTCTGGAATTGGTTTAAGATATTTTTCCCATGCGTCAGGATAAATATAGCTAGCACCTTCTTGATAAAACCATAAAAGTTCTTTCTTCCTTAACATGAATATTCCACGTAAAATTAATTCATTACAACGATTAGGGTGACTCACAGCATAAGATAATGATAATGTTGACCCCCAACTGCCACCAAATACAGTCCATTTTTCTATATTAAGTTTAATACGTATTTTTTCAATATCATCAACTAAATCCCAAGTAGTATTTTCTTTTAATTCAGATGAGGGAACACTCTGACCACATCCACGTTGATCAAAAATAATAATACGCCATTTTTCTGAATCGAAGTATTGTCTATATATGGGTTCAATACCACCTCCTGGTCCACCATGTAAAAAAATTACAGGCTTCCCTTTTGGATTGCCAGATTCCTCTACATGTATTGTATGTATATCTGAAACTTTAAGTTTAAAAATATTATATGGTTCAATTGGTTTAAAATATTCATTCATAGTTATTCCTTTAGTATAATCTTTTTTTACAAATTCTGTTTTTTAAATTTTTTTTGCTCAAAAAACGAGTTAAGTTATCAATAAATAAATCAATCATATCATTTTGATATTCTGGAAAATTTCCTGAAATATGTGGAGATAAGAATAAATTTTCGTAATTAAAAAATGGATGATTTTTTGAAAGAGGCTCATCTTTGAAAACATCTAATGCAGCTCCAGATATTCTTTGATTATCAAGAGAATTAATTAAAGCTGAATCATCTATTATTTCACCTCTTGCAATATTAATTAAATAAACTGTTTTTTTCATTTTGGAAAAAGCATTGTATGAGATCATTTGATTTGTCATTGGAGTTAAAGGGCAAGTAATAGCAATAAAATCGGCTTGAT
>PARL01000014.1:0-24851 GCA_002711465.1 Fidelibacterota bacterium
ATCTTCATTTAATGCATTCCACTGGTAATCATAAAATAATGCCTCATGAGCTAGGTAATGTAAATAATTACCAATGAATCCATCAGGATTAGATAATGAGCCTATTTCTTGGAGTTCCTGAAATTGATTAATACCAAGCGCAGATCTATTTGCTAAACCAGTAGATAACCAACCTTCATATTCAGATATTTTTTTTGCAGAATAATGTAAATGAGTTAACCAATGGTTTTGTAAAGACTCTGGAAATTGATTTAATATAACATCAAATTCATCTTTTAAATTCTGCATATCTTCGTAATTAGAATCTAAATTAGATAAGAAAATATAATGTACATTTAATGGAGAATTTTGCAATAATTCTAATTTTACATTTTGTTGCCAAAGCGTATTAGAAGGAATAAGTATAAAAGATTCTCCACCAATCCAGTTTTCCTCAAAATTCCATATTGCTGGTGTAAAATTAAAGATTTTATCAATAGAAAGTATTATATCTATAATGTCGATGTTACTATCAGTATTAATATCTGAATATAATAAATCATTTTCATCAAAGTTGATTTCACCATCTAGATAAGAAGTGTATAATAAAATATCTTTTAAACTAATAGTCCTATCACCATCTAAATCTCCAACTTGCCTCACTCCTAAATCTTCTATTTGAAATGGTCCTGCAACATCTAAATAGTTTGTACCATAAGGACCATCTGAAAAATCTTGGCTTTGACTTAAACTAAATAAAAATAAAAATATGTAAATATAATTTTTCAATTTATAAGGTTAACCTGCTAAAATAATATTAACTAATAGTATTATATCTTGAACATTGATATTGCCATCTAAATTCATATCAGAAACAATTAAATCACACTCTCCACCTTGGCTAGTACCTAAAATAATATTTAAAACTAAAATTACATCCTGAACATTTAGATTACCATCATTATTTGCATCTCCAGCATTCCATTGAGAGCAAGCATCAGTGATATTTAACTCAAATGGAATTTCAAACAAATAATTATTATAATCATTTGTTTGTATTTTGATAATATCATAATAAGTACCCTCAACTAAATCTGCAGTATTAATATCTAAATTAATATTAAGATTATTTCCAGGCATTAAATTTCCACTTAATGGAGAAATTTCTAACCACTCTGCTTTTGGTAAAATATTTGATGTTAAATTATTTTCAGCATAATTATTATTGTAAGAAATTAATATTGCCTCATCTGAATTGGCTTGAGCGCCAATTGTAGCACTATTTACTTCACCTATTAAATTCAAATAGTTTAATTCAATTCTACCATCAACATGTAAAACCATTTGAAAAGTATAAAATGTATTTTCGAAGTTTGTCCACCAGTGAGCAACATTGTCAAATGTAACAACAAACTTATCTGAATATTGTTGATAATAAACTTCACCAGAACAATACTGATTACACTGATTATTAGTTGGGTTTAAATCATCCCACATTCCAAAAATAGCTGCTCCAGGAACTTCATTTGTTGGAAGGGTAGCATTATCCCATGCTCCACTATCTCCATCTAAACCTATCCAGCCATTTGGATTAATTGTACATTGAGTGAATACTCTATTATCAAATGGAAATTCAATTTGCATGTCAATTGGTTCTGGGGCATTGTCATTATCATTAAATACAACAATAGTTGCATTATCAAGTTCTATCCAATTTGATTCAAACATATCACCATTACTGTCTGCCCACTTATAATTATCTTGCGCTATCAAAAAATCTAATTCAGCTTCGCCTGCCAAGCCATTGGCAATGTTAATAGTTTCATAAATCGTTTGATTTGAGCCTGCTTCAATATTAAACTCATTAACATTGACTTGAGCATCTGGTTGTGCTGCAAAAAGTGAAACTGCATTAAATGCATTTACTCTACCCCAGCCAGTTTGAGTATCATAACCAGTTGATCCAATATCTACACATGTAGCATGCATAGCGGCCCTTACATCTTCAGGAGCTAACTCTGGAGCCATTGAATATATAAGTCCAGCAACACCAGCAGCATGAGGACATGCAGAAGAAGTGCCATTAAATGTTGAAGTATAACCACCTATTGTAGCAGAATGAATTCTCACCCCTGGTGCTACAAAATCTAATCCATTACCATAATTACTTCCCCAAAAATTTTCTCCATCACAAGAACTTGGACTTTTTCTTTCATTACATGGAGACATAGCACCAACTGAAACACAATCTTCATATGCGGCAGGATAAGATATGCTGCCATTGTCATTTCCAGATGCAGCTATAACAATTGTACCATTATCATTTGCATAAGTAACTGCATTATCAAAACTGCTTTGATAACCTCCGCCACCTAAACTCATACTAATTACATTAGCACCGTTATCTGATGCCCAAATAACACCATTTATAATATCAGAGAAATCACCAAAACCTTGGTCACTTAAAACTTTGACAGGCATAAGACTACAGTCCCAACAAACACCCGCAACTCCTATTCCATTGTTAGTTGTTCCTGCTGCAATGCTGCCACAAGCAGTACCATGCATATTACCATCATTAGCATTAGTATCATTATCAACAAAATCATAACCACCAACTAATTCACTTGCTAAATCTGGATGATCTAAATCAATTCCTGTATCTAAAATTGCAATTACTACATTTGGATTACCAGTGGTTACATTCCATGCTCTTTCAGCATCTACATCACATCCTGGAGTTCCAACACTATTACCATTATAAGATACTGCCTGACCTGTATTGTTTAAAGCCCATTGATCTGAATAATAATTGTCATTAGGCACTAAAAACGCTTCCATTTTAAAATTAAATTCCACATTTTCTACTTCAGGCAATGTTTTAATTTCAGAAATTAAATCCATTAAATTATAAACTGGCGACTTAAATTCTAATCGATAATACCTATGTAAATGATTTGATATGTGTAGATGCGTGAAATTTTCATAAGTTCTAATGAGCGGTTTAATACTTTTAAAATTATTATTTCTATCAAGATTCTTTAAATTACTAATTTGTGATAATGTTAAAGGTACCTCTTGACCAAGTAATGGAGCATGTTCTTCTTTAAACTCAATTATGATAGAGTTGATTGAAATTTCATGATTACCAAAAACTTGCCAATCTTTATCCAAACTAAAACTTATGCAAAAAAGTAAAATTAAAAATATCTTATTCATTTTATTATCTCCATTTATATTAAACTAAAATTATTTGTATCAACAACATAATATCATTGATATTATTTATTCCATCAGAATTAATATCCCCTGAGGCATTGTAATCACCTAATAGTATTTCATCCATTAACAGAACTACATCATTAACATCAACACTTCCATCAGTATTAAGATCTCCTGAAACTGCATTTGGAACTAATAATAGCGATTCGTACGCATTTACTTTACCATAGCCTGTTTCAATATCATAACCTTGCTCTGCTATATCATCTGCTCCTTGTCTTAAGATTTCTCTAATTGTATAAGGATTTAAGTATGGATTTTTTGATAACATTAATCCTGCTATACCTGCTACATGAGGGCATGCGGATGAAGTTCCATTAAAATCTGTCCAATATCCTGCTCGTTTAGCAGTAGCAAAAATTCTGACTCCTGGTGCCACAAAATCAATCTGATCACCATATGTACTACCCCAGCCAGGTTCTGCATCACAGGAGTTAACTCCTTGCTTGCGTTCGCAGCAAGGTGACATGGCTCCTACTGCAATACACTGATCATAACTTGCTGGATAAAAATCCATATTTGTATTAATATTTCCAGATGCAGCAATTGTTACACTTCCATTTGCAACACTATAATTGACTGCTGATTCTAAAACTTCTTGATACTGTCCGCCACCTAAACTTAAACTAATTACATCTGCACCATGATCTGAAGCCCAAACAATTCCCTCTGAAATAATACCCCAATCTCCAGAACCATCATCATTTAAAACTTTAACGGACATAATACTGCAGTCAGGACAAACCCCTGCAATACCTATATCATTGTTAATTGAAGCGGCTGCAATCCCTGCACATGGTGTGCCATGATCATATTCATCATCTGGAGGTAAAGAGTCATTAACAAAATTATAACCACTTACAATATTATTTACTAAATCAGGATGATCTAAATCTACACCAGTATCTAAAATAGCAATTACAACAGATGATTCACCTGTTGTAATATCCCAAGCTAAATCTGTATCTAAATCACAATCAATCATTCCAATTAAATTTCCAGTACCATACTGAATTGCTTGTCTTTGATTATCATGGTCCCATTGATTTATATATAATTCATCATTTGGTACTAGTAATGTATTTGCCATTCCATTTGTAGTCACATTTTCAATGATATCTAAATTTTTTAAATTATCTATAATTACTTCAAATAAATTATTATTCTCATATAATTCTAATCTATAAAATTGATGTAAATTATATTTGTAATGCAAATCTGTATATTGATTGATAGTAGAAAAAAGTGGAGAGAGTGTTCTAAAATTATCACTGTTATCTATACTGCTAATCTCATTTAAAGAAATTGGATTTTCTATTCCAAGCTTAGGTGCGTAATGTTCTGAAAATTTAACTATTAAAGTTTTAGGATGTACAAAATGTGAACCATAGAAAATATTTTCTGAAAAGATAAAACTAAATAGTAAAAAAATAATAACGGTGTTTTGCATATAATATGTTCCTGTTAAGCCATAATTTATACGAAATTGAGGCTTTATTCAATGTTTGTAATAATTTTTTACTTTTTTTGATTTTGAGTAATTAAAAACAAGCCAAATATTGTGATTGTTCCTCCAAAAACAATATAGGCGTTGATGATTTGGCCAGGAAAAATAAAATATGCTATTATAGATGCTATAAAAGGCTCCCCTAATGGTATTGAGGCTACTACAGTGGGAGAAAAATATTTCACTAAATAGTAAAAAACACTATGGCCAATGATTGTAGGCACAACACCCAAAAATAATAAATACCAAAAATCATGATTTGAAAACGAAAATAAATTGATATCTAATATTATAGAAATGATAAACAATATTAAAGTTGCATATGTAAATAAAAACTTTGAAAAATTTACAGCACTTTCCTCCTTTCTTACTTTGTCTGATATTATAAATACAATTGCGAAACAAATTGAGCACGTTACAGCTAAAAGGTTACCTTGCATAAGATTGCTATCAAAACTAAAATCAGATATGAACATAATAAATGAACCAGTAAGAACAATAATTAAACCTAGAACTAAATTAATTTTAATTTTTCTACCAAAATAAATTTCGATTAAAAGTGCAAAAAGTGGAGCAAGAGTTCCAAAAACAGTTGCATTTACAATGTTATTTGGAAGTAATGAAATTGAACTATAAAAAAGTGCAAAATGTAATCCCAACAAAATTCCTGCTGAAATAGTTAAAATAGAATTTTTTTTTGATAAAGTTTTTTTACCTTTATAAAAAATACTAAAAGTATGCATAATAATTGAACCAATCATCATTCTCCAAAAAGCAATAGCAATTGGGTCTAAATGATTTAAGTATCTTGCTATTAACGGGGATGTACTAACAGCAAACATTGAGCAAAAGAGCAGAATATATATTCCTATAGACATATTATATATTATTTAATTTAAAGGTTATTATTTATATATTTATATGTTGAAAATTTAACGTTTCTTTTGATAATTACTAATAGGATATCAATTATGCCAAAAACATTTATAATTTATTTTTTACTTTTTTCTTTAATAACTACACAAGATTTTAATGAAGGTCCATATGGCCAGGAGTATTTTGATATTGCAGGACCGTTTACAGTACTTGATTTAAATAATAGTACAGTTCTAGGTGATTTAAATGACGATTCTATATTAAACATAAATGATGTAATATTTTTAATTGGAATAATTTTAAATACCATTGATCTAGGAGATGAAGAAATAAATGGTGATATAAATATTGACGGTGATATTAACGTTTTAGATATTACTTTGCTTATAGAAAGAATATTATACCCTGATTCTTTTAATCCAGAAAATATATGGGATTTCCAAACTGAGTGGGATGGTGAAGATAATTATATGTTCATTCATTATGATCCTTCTAATACAAATTCGGTAAATATGTGGTCTGATAATTGTCCTGCTAATATTTGTTCAAATGGCTCTGATAGATTAACACTACTAGAAAAATCTAACTTAAATACTCATTATTTCTTTTTATCCTCAGGTGCAGATGCAGAAAGAGATATAACTCTTATTCAAGAATTTTTCAAAAATACTATTGAGCAAAATATGTCTCCAGAAATGCAAGAACACTGGAAAAAACACTTACATTTTGTACCAACACCTGTAAGTGAACTTGATAATTGGATAGAACAGAGAATTGTTGGGACATATGCATTTTCTATTGATAGATTTCAAAGAATTAAACAGTCTGGATATTTAGGAAATCCAGCCGGCTTTACAGGTTTTTATATGAATTTCTTAGCGCATGAAGTAACATATCAAGATTATGAATGGAATGCATTAAATGAAGATGAGAATACCTATGATGAGGTGTCTGTATTTGAAAGAGAATTATATACAGGTGGCTGGGCGGCTACTATTGAAAAAATTGTAGAATTTCCTGCGCTTGATCAATTAAATAATTATAGTGGTATGTCAATTGAACTGTTAAGAGGTTGCCCAGACGCTAATGGAAATTATAGTGATCAAGGATGTGATGATTATGACCGTAAAGCAAGGATGTTCATATGCGATGAAGATGGCTCAAATTGCCATGAGGCAGCTAGATGGATTACACCCTTTGATCGTCAACCTCATCATTTAACAGACATAAGTCCATTTATATCGATGTTAAAACCTGGTGGTAATAAATTAATTAAGTTCCAAGAATCAGGTTGGCCAAATAGTTTATTAACTATGNNNTTTCGTTTTTATCATGGAGAAGATTTAGNTAGATACNCCTCANNNTTTNCAACCNATGTGGGTTGGTACAATTCCATTTAATCCTGAATTTGATGATAATACTCCTCCAATGGTATTTGAAGTACCAGAAAACGCAACTAAAGTAGAATTTGTATCTTACATTACAGGGCATGGTTGGGGTAGTAATGGAACATTTAATTGTGCTGAATTTTGTAATTCAAAACATATGTTCTCTGTAAATGGTGGTGTATATGAATTTGAAAATGATCATCCAGAAGCAGGTGCTTTAGATTATTGTATGCAACCATCGACAATATCACAAGGCGTTAAACCAAATCAATATGGAACTTGGGGTTATGGTAGAGCGGGCTGGTGTCCTGGACAAGATGTTCATCCTGTAATCACAGATATTACAGATTATATCGTCATTGGTGGAGAAAATGTTGCTGATTATGATGCATGTAGAGTTCAAGGTAATGGTTGTGTAACTCCACCAACCTGTCAAGGTGATGGGTATTGCCCTGAAATTGCAGTTTCATCTTATATAATAATTTGGTATTGATGTATTATTTTTATTTATTAATATTTTTTTCAATTTCAATTTGCGACGATGTTCATCTATGGATTTCATCCGCTTCTGAAAGCAGTATTGATTTATCTATTCAAAGCAATCAACCTATTTATGGTTTTGATTTTAAGATTTTTTCTAATGAATCTACTACTTTACCAATTGATTATTTTGTTGAAGATTTTTCAAATGGTAGCACTACAACTTCACTATTTACTATCGATTCAGAAAATGGACTTATTACAGATAACAATTTTAAATGTTTCACTGATGGACAAAATCGCTTTATTAGTTTATCTGTTTCAAACGATTTTTTACCTTCAACAGATTCAACATTATTGATGACTATTCCAATTACCAATAATCAAAATCATACTAATTTTTTTATTACTGAACCATCATTTTATACAAAAGATGCAGATTTCAATATCATTGATTTAGAGGTTGAATTTGGACTAATTGAATACCAAAGTGGATGGCCTTATACTGATACAGATAAAATTTTAGGTTCACCTGCAGTATTTGATCTTAATCTTGATGGTTTAAATGAAATTATTTTTTGTGATTATTCAGGAAAAGTATTTATTACTGATATTGAAGGACAGTTATTACATAGTTTTCAAACTAATGATCAAATTTGGAGTACGCCTGCAATTGCGGACTTAAATAATGATGGTCTGCACGAAATTATTATTACCTCAAAAGATCAGCATTTATATGTTTTAAATCATGAAGCAGGACTTTTAATGTCTTATGACTCTAATCAATATTTATTAGGAACTCCGGCTGTAGGCAATATTGATTCTGATGATGATTTAGAAATTATATTTGGTGGATATTCAAATCAAGGTAAAATATTTGCCATCAATTTTGATGGGACAAATGTAAATGGATTTCCATTACAAATTAATGAAAAAATTCAAAGAGGTGTTGCTCTAGCAGATTTAAATAATAATAGTAAAGCAGATATTATTTTTGGTACAGATTCAGAAAATTTACATGTTATTTATGATGATGCAACTATTGGCTTTACTGTTTCATTAGATGGAGATATTAGAAGCGCTCCAGCAGTTATAAAAATGGGAACTGAGCATTTAATTTTAGTTGGTTCACGTGATGATAATTTATATGCTATAAATGAATCAGGTGAAATAAAATTTTCATATTTAACTGGCGATAAAGTAGAAAGCTCACCAACTGTTTTTGAACATAATAGTAATGTATTTATCTTGTTTGGATCTTCTGATGGATATTTATATGGTATAGATACAAATGGCAATAATTTATCAGGATTTCCTATTTTGGTTGATTCTGCTATTGAATCCTCACCAATTGTTTCTGATTTAAATGGTGATCAAATACCTGAGATTATTGTTTCTTCAGTATCAAATGATTTGAACATTTATAATCTTGATGGCTCTGAATATAAATCAATTCCCATTATTTTTGAATTTCCTTTTTCTGGTCATCCATTAGTTTATGATGTTGATTCAGATGGAGATTTAGAAATTTTTGTTGGCACTACCAATGGTATGGTAGGTGTTGACTTGAAAGATGTAGGAGGTGATTATACTAATTATTGGCATCAATATCGTAATGGTCTATTAAGAAATGGCTATATAGAATCTGATCAATTGTTAAATAATGATATAAATCAGTATCCTGAAAATTTTATGTTATTTAATCCTTATCCAAATCCTTTTAATCCATCTACTTCAATTTCATATTTAATGAAAGAGGCAAGTGACATTCAAATTACTATACATGATATTACAGGAAGAAAAGTTGCTACACTGCTGGAAAAATTTCAAACTCAGGGATATCATACTATCAATTGGGATGCTTCAAAAGTATCTTCAGGACAATATTATGTATATTTTAATGTAGGTAATATTAAACTATCTAAAGCAATTACATTAATTAAATAGAGTGCCACTTATGAAAACATTTATTTCTTTTACTTTGTTTTTAAATTTTATTTTGGGTTTAGACTACTCTTTAGAGGATGTCAATACTACTTCTCCAACTTACGGTGAGTTTGTAGGTCCAACTTATTTTCAGAATAATGATTTTTCAGATGAAAATAAATTAGTTTCGATAAATTACTTTGGTTGGGAAACATGAAATGGCTGAAGACAGATTTTTGCACAGTTGTGCGAATTAAATAATACAAATACTTGGAATACAGAAGAAGTTGTTTTAATTGGAATAGGTAAAGGTTTGGGAGGTGATGGTGCACTAAATGGTACGATTAATATTGAAGGAGTTAATTCTCCATTTGTCCAAGATGAAACAGGTCAAGTATGGCAAGATTTTTTAGGAAATGAAAACGCTCCCAGAAAACAAGTGGTTCTTTTAGATAAATCCTTAAACCCAAGATATCAGTTTGAATATAGCGGAGATCAAATAACTGAATTAGAATTAAATGAGTTGTTAAATTCAATTCAAAATCTTATTGACGAATCCAATGCAATTTTAGGTGACCTAAACAATGATCAAATAATCAATGTATTAGATTTAGTACTTCTTGTTGATATTNNTTTGGATGATTCTGATTTCAATTTATCAGGAGATTTGAATAATGATGCTGGCATTAATATTTTAGATGTTGTATTATTACTTAATCAGATTTTATCAAATTAAGTTTTAAAGGTACTAATTATGAAAGATTGTAAAAGAGCAAGTAATGATCGTCGTGCTTCTGACAGAAGGGTTCAAAATCTATCAGTTGAATTTGATAGACGTAAAAATAACAGAAGATCTGGAATAGATAGAAGGCTTCTAGTTAAATCATAATTTACTTTTAAAAAATCACAAAAAAATCTCAATCTTTTTATCCTTATTTCATTTAAATTACGTATTAAATTAAAGAGAGCAATTCATGTATTATATTATTTATTTATTATTGTCCCTTAATCTGCTTTTTATGCAAAATAGTAACGAAGGCTTTAAAATGCCTGGATCTGGTATTATTTTGGGCGAAGTTTTAAATCAAGATACTGGACAACCTGTAGAATATGCATCAGTTAATTTAATTGATGTTAAAAAATCAGAAATAGTTAATGGTCAACTTAGTGATTATAATGGAATATTCTTATTTAAAGAAGTTGAAAATGGTCAATATATAATAGANATAAAATTCATGGGTTACAAAACATGGAAATCCAATACTATCCAAATAAACAGTTCTTTTAAAAAACCTACACGAAAAGATTTTGGTACAATATTTTTAATTTCCAAAGCAATTGAGGGACAATCTGTCAACATNACTGAAAAAAAAGAAATGTATGAATTTGAAGCTGATAAGTTAGTTTATAATCCAGATAATGACATAATTGCCAGTTCAGGTTCAGCTGAAGATGTTTTAAATAGAGCACCTATGGTAACAGTTGATCAAGATGGAGGAATTCAACTTAGAGGAAATGGTAATGTTAATGTATTAGTTGATGGTAGAAAAAATAGAGTAGACTTGGCAAATATATCTGGCTCTCAAATTGAAAAAGTAGAAGTGATTACATCTGCATCCGCAAAATATGACCCAGAAGGAATGGCAGGTATTATTAATATTGTCCTCAAAAAAGGTACAAAAGATGGATTCAATGGTAATATTCAGGTTAAAGGACAGCATAATGCATATCATAGTTTAGATGAGATGAATGGTTTGAGTTTTTATGGAAATTATAGAAAAAATAAATGGAATTTATTCAGTTCAATAGGGTTAAATAATAGATTTAAAAATAGAGGTGGCTACAGAAACACTACTTCCCAATATAGTAATAGTGAAATATTTGAAAATATAGAAACTGAAAATAAAGTATTTTATACTTATTCAGATGACACAGAACGTAAATCTGCCAGTGTACGTTTAGGTTTTGATTATTACTTATTTGACGATATGACAATTACTAATGAATTTAGGTATTCCAAACCTGAAAAATTTTCAATAACAAATCAGCAATATACTGAACCTACAATTTATGAAGAAGAATCTAGAGAAGAGAAAAGTGATAATAATTATGATTTATCCTATTTATTTGAACTTGATAAAGAATTTAAAGATCCAGATCAATCTTTTGATTTTTCAATTAATGTAGATACAGATGTTGATGAAGAGTTTAAAGATTTATTAATTGACAACGAAGTAGTAAATACTTCAGCATTTAATGAAGATTATTTAGGTGTAGAAATAGATTTAGCATATAAACAACCAATTGGAGAAAAATTAAAATTTGAAGTTGGCTATCAAGGACAAATTCAAGATAATCCTAATACTCTTATTTTTGATGCAGATATTATTGATCAATCTTTAATGGGCACAATCACTAACGAATGTAATTTAAAAAGAGATATTCATGCCATTTTTTTTGAATTCGAAAATGATTTTAATGATAAATTTAGTATTAAGCCCAGTTTTCGATTAGAATCTGTAAATAGAACAGTTACATTTAATTCAGATTTTGATGACGAAATAGATTATGAAGACTCAGTATTAGATAATATTATTAGAACATCACAAAATGAATCTTATAATTTAAACGAGTATGAATTTTATCCTTTTTTAAATTTTACTTATAATATTACTAAAAATGAAAATATTCAATTTGGTTTTGGTAAAAGAGTAAATAGACCCTCAGGTTGGAACACAAGGCCATTTCCAAATAATATCTATAATGAAGATTTCGTATTTGTAGGTAATCCAAATTTAAAACCTGAGTATTCAACACAATATGATATCAATTATTCCAGACCTATTCCAATGGGCTTTGCGTCTCTAAATTTATTTTATCATGAAATTTCTAATAAGCATGAATGGTATGATGATGATAATTATCCATCAGGCAATATTTTAACCTTTAAAAATGTAGATAATGCTTGGAGTAAAGGTATAAATATTTTTACCATGATAATGGGACAAACAATTGGAGGTGGATATACTCTAACTGATCAATCTGATTCTGATAATCCAGATGATTATGAATTAAATGAAGAAAGCAAGAAACTTAGTATGTATGGTAGAATTAAATTTCCAGAAAAATATATTAAAGTTTTTGATTTTGAATTTGGATTTTATTGGCAAAAATTGATCCTCCCAAGTGGAGACTTATTTGGTAATAAAGGAACTGCATGGGGTGATCTTGGTATTTCAAAAAAGTTTATGAAAAAAAAATTAACTGTTTCATTTGCAATTGATAATATATTCGATAGTGGCTCATTTAAAATGAAAAGAACTAAACCGCTCACATACATACCAGATTTTGATGGTGATGGATATCCCGANTTTAGTTTTGCTAGAGAATATTCTGATGTTGATAATACGCGAAATGGTAGAACATTTAAAGTAACCTTTAAATATCAAATCGGTAAAAAGACAGATGATAAAAAAGGTGGATATAGAGGTGGCGGATCAAACGATGGCGGTATGATGGATATGGGTTATTAAAAGTCTTAATGAAAGCATGAATCTAAATCACTTTATTTTGATTTTTCTTAATAAAAAAATTACACTATTATTTATTACATTATTTTTAAATACCTCAATAGCTCAAACTGAGGATAATAATACATCTTATTTACTTTCTAAAACAGGCGTTATTTCAGGTGCAGTCTTAAATAGTAATACGGGGCTGCCAATTGAATATGCATCTATTACACTATTTAATAAAGAATCAAATGAAATCATNGAAGGTCAATTAACAGATGAATTAGGTTTTTTTGTATTTCAAGAAATTAGTAATGGATATTATTTTGTAGAAATAAATTTTATGGGAGTTCAGTCATGGACATCTGATGAAATTTATATATCAAAAAAAAATAATAGAATAGACATTGGTAGAGTAGAATTAAAAAATAAATTTATAGAAGCTGACTCAGTTGATATCAAAGAGACAAAAGAAATATATGTATTTGAAACNGACAGGATAGTATATAACCCTGAAAATGATATTATTGCATCTTCTGGTTCAGCTGAAGATATATTAGGAAACACTCCAATGGTAACTGTAGATCAAGATGGTGAAGTACAACTACGAGGAAAATCAAATGTAAATATTTTAGTAGATGGAAGAAAAAATAGAATAGATCTAGTAAATATATCTGGAGATCAAATTGAAGCAGTAGAAGTTATAACATCACCGTCAGCTAAATATGATCCAGAAGGAATGGCTGGTATTATCAATATCATTCTAAAAAAAGGTTCAACTGATGGTTTTACTGGTAATATTAAAATAGATGGTGGTCATACTCAGTACCATAGTATGGATGCAATACATAGTTTGAATGCATTTGGTAATTATAAAAAGGGNCCGTTNAACTTATTTTCATCNATTGGTTTAAATAATAANAAAATATATAAATATGGATATCGTAATACAATTACTACTTATATAGATACAGTTCCAACGCGATTCGGAACAGGTCATTTAATTTATGGTCCAAATATTGTCGATTCTTCATTTTATAATTATGACAATAACATAGATAGATCAAGTTATAATCTTAGATTGGGAATTGATTATTTTTTTAATTATGATTTACTTTTAACATCAGAGTTTAAAATTTCAAGTTTCGAAAATGTTGATTCTACCATTCAAACATTTATAGCTCCTGAAGGCTTATCTGAAGGTGTCTTTTCAGAAATAGGAAAAGATACTCATTCTCCATCTTTTGATTTAGAGTATTTATTTACATTAGAAAAACAATATAAGGTTCCAGATCAGGAATTAAAATTTTCTCTTTCTTTAGACAAAGGAGAAAATCATGAAGTAAAAAAACTACTCTATAGTAATTATGCAGATACTGAATCTTCTGATTTGAATAACGGAATTGATATAGATTTCATTTATAAAACTCCTTTTTTAACTAATCAAAAGATAGAGTTTGGTTATGATGGTCAATTAATTGACAATACAAATATACTAGACTTTGACTCTCAATTTATGAAGTTTTCTTTTGATCATCCTAATACGATTACGATGGTTACTAACACATTTGAATTTAAAAGAAATATTCATGCTTTATTTATAGAATATGAAAATCAAATTACAGAAAAATTAAGCATAAAACCTAGTTTGAGATATGAATATATTGACAAAGAGATAACATTTGCATCGCCAGTTGGAGTGAATCTTTATACCTATAATAGTATATTAAAAGAGATTATTGATAAAGCATATGAAAACTCTCCGTATGTTATAAATAGATTTGCACATTATCCCAGTTTAAACATACAATATAATTTTTCTAATACTCAGAGTGTAACATTTGGATTTAGTAAAAGAGTAGATAGGCCTGGTGGTGGAAATGGTGGATCTTGGCAAATTATGCCATTTCCAAAAAATTTATATAATGAACGTTTCGTGTTTATTGGAAATCCTTATTTGAAACCAGAATATTCAGATCAGTATGAGATTAATTATTCTAGGCCCATTCCTATGGGTTTTGCCAATGTAAATATTTTTTACAATGAGATAAGTAATTTAATTGATTGGTATGATGACGATAGCTATGGCTATTTTGATATACTAACATTTAAAAATGTAGATAATGCTTACACATCAGGTATCAATTTTTTCACAATGGTAAAGGACCAAACNATAGGAGNAGGATATACNAGAACTAATCANAAAGATGATAATAACCCAGATGATTATGAATTAAATGANNAAAGTGAACGTTTTAATATTTTCACTAAAATNAAATTACCTGAAGAATATATTAAANTATTTGANTTTGAATTTGATCTTTTTTGGACGAAAACTAAAGTACCAAGTGGTACCATGTTTGGTGATAAAGGTACAGCTTGGGCTAATCTTGGTTTTTCTAAAAAACTTATGGATAATAAATTAATACTTTCATTTACAATCGATAATTTATTTGATAGTGGTGGATTTCAAATGAATAGAACCAAACCGGTTCCTTCATATTTTTACAATACTGGTACTGCTAATGGACAAATTCAAGATTCTATGTTTAGTTATGAACAAGCATATGAATTTTCAGATGTATCTAACATGCGTTCAGGAAGGTCTTTTAAACTTACCTTAAAATATCAGCTAGGTATTAAAGTAGATAATAAGCCAGGTATNTTTAGGGGTATTGATTCAGATAATGATGGGATGATGGATATGGGATATTAAAACCCTAACCCTAAATTAGATTGTACGCAGTCACCTACCAATTGCTCAATATTTTCATAAGTTACTTTATTAATATTTAAAATGTTTTCAACATTATCTTTTACACAATTACATATTTCTTGTGGATAGCCACTTTGAGCTACAAACTCCAAGCATACACTATTATCAAATTCTGTTTTTTTACTACTTGAACTATTGCAAGCAATACAAAAGAAAGTTATTATTAGTATCATTTTAATTNTCATAGCCCAATAATTTACAATAAATAATTATAGAATATTTAATTTTTTAGGATAAACAAAATCAACTAGTTTACCACAAGACTCGGATAAAATTTTCTTATCTATATCAATAACTGCTAATCCTGNACTTGGAATATGATCTATATTTGCATCTGAAATATAGTTTACAAATGAAGTAATAGTTGGATTATGACCGACATAAACAATAGAGTTATAATCTTTTAAATAGGTATTAAGTATTTTAATGACATGACTTACTTCAGTAAGATATAATAATTTATCACTAAATATTTTCAATGATTTTTTATGGNTCAAATGTTCAAACAGATATTTAGCAGTTTGTGTAGTTCTTACCGCACTACTATGAATAATTGTGTCAACTTGATATTTTTGATTTATAAAATATTTTGAAATATTTTTTGCATCTAAATGACCTTTATTACTCAATGGTCTGTCAAAGTCACTCAGTAATTTATTATCCCATGAAGAATCCGCATGTCTTACAACATACAATCTTTTCATATTATTATTTTAATAAATTAACCAAACTTGAGAATTGATTATTTGGNGCAACAGCTTTAACAATATACATTCCNGAACTAATATTATCTGAAGGCGTCCATTTTAAATTGTACATTTGATTTGCATGAGCATATTCATTATAGACGGTTTCAATTAATTGACCATTCAAATTATATATTGAAACATTTAATAAGCCTGAATTTTCAATTGATATATCAATATTTAAATCAGGGTTAAATGGGTTAGGATATGTTTCTAAGACCGAAAAACTGATATCATTTTCAATACTNAATGCATCACAATTGCCTTCGTTAACACTAAGATCACTAATTGCATTTCCTTCTGTATCTGATAGAATTGGAGTATCATCTTCAGGACCTACATTTTGAACAAATGGAAGACATACATCACCACTAATTGTTCCTTCTAAAATTGTTAAAAGGCCATTAGTACCTGCTGGTATTACATTTCCATCAAGGCTGAAACCTAATGCNGTATCACCAGATGCGTAAACATCAAATCCTGCATCAGCTGCTGCACCTCCGCTTCCACCTGTGAGATCAATTCCAGTTACATCCAATTGAAATCCCATGAAATCAGAATCTGTATTAATGAATATTTCTATTGTCCCATTATTATTATCAATATTACCAAGAGAAAAAACAGTTTCTGATATTAGTGTAGTACACATTGATAATAAAGTAGATATAAAAATTAATCCTTTTTTCATACTCAGCCTTTCTTGTTCCCATGAGGCTATGCATGATAACCTCATGGGAATTTAGATATTTATTTTATTAAAGATACGTTATGGGTAATACTTTGCCCATTAAATTCAGCATTTATAACATATATTCCAGTAGCCATATTGCTAGCATTCCATGTAAAATCATATGTATTAGTACTGACAAATCCACTTGTTAAAACTTCAACTAATTGTCCAGATACGTTGAAAACTTTCACAGTTAAATAACCTGAATTAGGAATATCTATACTAAATGAAGTACTTGGATTAAATGGATTTGGATAAGCTGTACTTAAATTAAATTGCATATCATTTGGATCTACAATATCTAAGATGCTATCATCAATAATAACTTCCACTTCTTCNGAAGAATTAGCAACNATTATCTCTTCAATCTGATAATCGCCAAATGAANTAAATATGTCATTAGATTCTGGAGCNACAACAATCAATATAGTTTNATTGTTAGAAGTATTATAATCAGNAACTAATGCATTNTCTGTTAATTCAATTTGAAAATTNTCATTGTGAGAAAGCACCATTTGAATTCCTCCAATNTAACCATNAGAAGTAAAAGTTAATCCATCTAATGCTTTATAAATTACAGCCTCAGTTGCATCAGCGGATCTACCACCAGTGATTAAACCAACTATTTGTACGATATCTAATACATTGATTATACCATCAGCATTCATATCAGCGCATTCAAGTTCATCAGTTGTAGTATTAACAATTGCAGATACAATTTGAACTACATCAAGTACATTTAAAATATCATCACCATTTACATCACCATTAACTTCACATCCACCTGTATCATCTCCGCATTCAACACCACAGCCAAAGTTAGTATCTGCTAAGCACCATGCAGTTGCTTCNTCTTCNGTATAACCATAGTTTTCNACAACATATGGCACACAGAAATCCATGCATTCTTCGCAAGCATCTACTTCATCAGCATCCATATCATGGAAACCAAGATATGTCCAATCATCTTGTTCTAGTACAATCCACTCTGAATCTTCAGCATCATCACCAGCAGATCCTTGCTCACCTGTATCNGGATTATCGAGCCATAANGGATTNCCNGAAGTCACNGATGATTTTCTAACTAAAGTATGATCTTTGGTAGCATCTTCAACACCNGCAACATCCCAGCCAGAACCAGGATCTGGACCAACTAAACCAATAACATCAAGAACTAAACCTGTTNCTAATTGTGTTAATGCAAATACATCATCACCATTTGANAAATATGTAAATGTTTGATCGCATTCAGCTTGAATGAAATCATCAGCTGAACCATGACAAACAACATATACTTCACCTGGAGCTAATAATGCATCGCCTTNTTGAAAAGTTACATTATCTGGGTAATCCCATGCACCAACTTCATCACAACCATTAGAACAACTTGATAATGAATACGCACTTAAATCAACCGTTACATCATCAGCATTAAATATTTCTAAATATTTGTTATTGCTTGATCCTTCNGCTGCTTCNGAGAAAAATAGGTTTGCNGATGGAGCACATGAACTGCCGTCACCTCCACATTCACCACATTCATCTATTTCTGCTGTACAGTTACCTTCACAGTCATAGTTTTCTTCAGCATATTCACATGCACCTTCATCACCAAAGTTACATGCTGTTTCATCTTCACATATATCTTCATCAGTGGCACATTCAACTCCACAACCAAAATTAGTATCTTCTAAACACCATGCAGTTGCTTCTTCTTCTGTATAACCATAGTTTTCAACTACATATGGTACACAGAAATCCATACATTCTTGACATGCATCTGCAATAAATNCATGTGAACCAAGGTATGTCCATTCATNTTGATCATAAACTTTCCACTGCGAATCTTCTTCGTTTGTACCAGCAGATAATGCCCAATCATAACCTGTACCAGATGCTACTGACGTTTTACGTACTATAGTATGATTTGCAGTTGCTGCTTCAACTCCAGCAACATCCCAACCAGCTCCTGGGTCAGCTTCCCAATCACCAATACAATCAAGTATTGTATAATTATCTTCTGTNCCAAAAACTAAACAGTTTCCATCATCACCATTACTTAGGTATGTAAATGTTTCATCACATTCTGCTTGTATAACATCATCAGCAGACCCATGACATACTACATATACATCTCCTGGCGCAACTGCNGCACCATCTGCAAAATTATTCCAATATTCATACTCGCCTGGTACATCTGGAGCATTTCCAACAGTTGCAAAAGCATAAGCACCTAANGAAACTGATTCATCAGAATTATTNTAAACTTCAAAATATTTGTTATTACTACTTCCTTCTGCCCATTCAGAGTAAAATAGATTTGCAATTTCTGCACAAGCACTACCNTTACCACCGCAATCACCNCATTCATCAACAACAGCGTCACCACCACAAACTCCGTTGCAATCTGTATCTACTATACAGTTACCATCACAATCAAAATTTTCTTCAGGATAAATACAATCACCTGTTTCCATGAAATTACATGCAGCTTCATCTTCACAATCTAATTGAATTTCACCGTTTACTATTATTGTTGCGACCATACCTTGTGCTTCGTGATTTCCAATACTACAAAAATATTCATATGTACCCGGTGTATCAAAAGTTATTTCACCAATAGTACATGGACCAGAACATGGATCAAGAGTAAAAGAACCATCATATGCTACTACANCATGAAAGCCTTGTACATTTTCCCAAATTACAGTGTCGCCCATATTGATTGTTAAAATTTCAGGCGCATAATAAAATCCTCCAGCTTCAACAACATATGTCATAGAAGAAGAATCCATTTCATGAAAACCTAAATTTGTCCAATCATTTAGTTCTAAAACTATCCATTCGCAATCGTCCGTATTTGAGCCAGCAGAAAAATTCCAGTCACCGTTATTACCATTCATAACTGATGATTTTCTAACAATTGTGTGATCTTTTGTTCCATCGGCAACTCCACATACTTCCCAGCCATTACCAGGGTCTTCACCCCAGTCACCTACACAGTCTAAAATTTCAAAATCATCTGTTGTTCCTTCTACCAAACAAAACCCATCGTCACCATTACTTAAATATGTAAATGTTTCATCACATTCTGCCTGTATAGCATCATCAGCAGAACCATGACAAACGACATACACTTGACCAGGTTCAATAGTAGCACCTTCAGCAAATGAATTCCAATATTCATAGTTTCCATCGGAACCATTTCCAGCATTTGGAAATGCATAAGTTGATAAACTTACAGGCTCATCACCTGCATTATAGAATTCTAAATATTTATTATTACTTGTGCCCTCAGCGGCTTCAGAAATAAATAAATTTGAAGAGAATCCTAAAGTTATTAAATAAATAAACATTAACATTCTATTTAACATTTTTCCTCCTGTTGTTAAAGTAAAGTAGTATTAATTTACATATTTGTGAAAGGGATACACGAGTAAATTAATGAATACGTCTATAAGATATCGAGAAGAAATTATGAAATTTTTTGAATATAGAAAAGTATTTTATGAAAGTTTTGATGCAGAAAATCCAACATTCTTAATGGATTCAATAATTTGCGCCTCATTTAAAGATTTTCCATAAATATTTGCTCTACCTGAATCTAAATCTATTTCAACATTATCAACACCATCACACGATTGAATTGCTTCTGTTGCAGTTTGCTTACAGTGATTGCAGGTCATACCTTTAATGATATATGCATGATCAATATGTTGGTTATCAATATCCATAACAGTAGAACTCCCTTTTATTTTATTAAATAAATTATAACCAATAATAATGATCATAGTCAAAACAGATAAATCTGAAAATATTTTCCACCAACTATTATGATGATGGTGATGATGCATATTTATTGGAATGGAATTAGGATCTAAAAATATATTAATAAGCGTTCCAAATATAATAGCGCTTATAAAAATTACACTTACATATGTAATTACAATTTTTTTACCTAAAGAATTAAGTATGACTGAAATGGTTGCTGCATTTGTTGCAGGCCCAGCCATTAAGAAAACAAAAGCTGCGCCAGGCTCAAGACCTTTTGCTATCAGAGTCATTGCAACAGGTACAGATGCAGTGGCACACACATAAACTGGTACAGATGCAATGGCAACAACAATCATTGCAGTTAACCCTGTAAAATTATAACTAGCAAAAAAATCATTTGGAATTAGTATGGCAATCAAACCCGAAATTGCAATCCCTTTTAGTAAAGGCTTAATAATATCAGATGGCAACGTTACAAATGCATATTTTAAGCCATCAGCATAGGTTTTTTTTGTTTGATTGTAGTTAATTTTGTTATTATTTTCTTCTACTCGAGATAACTTCTCACCAATTAATCCGCCAATTATTCCAGTTATAAGTGCCACTATTGGTCTTACTATAGCAAACTGAAGACCCATTTGATTTAATGTCAATAAAATACTATCTATACCTGTTTGAGGAGTTGAAATTAGAAAAGATAAAGTAGCACCTTTAGATGCACCTCTTTTATACATTGATGTTGCGACCGGAATAACTCCACATGAACACAAAGGCATGGGCACCCCAAAAAGTGATGCTTTTGCAACTGAGTTAAAGCCAGGTTTTCCTATATTATTGCTTACCATTTCTTTTGAAGTAAAAATAAATAGAAGACCTGATACTAAAAACCCAAGAATTAGATACGGAGATATTTCAATAAAAAGGAATGTTATTTCGTTTATAAAACTATTAACCATATGATAATTTATATCTAAAATTTGATTTTTTAACCTAATTATTTCAACAAGAAATAAAAAAACCTCCATCAAAATCTGATAGAGGTTTTTTTAAAAGCTAAATAAAAATATTCTTTATATTATTTTTGCCAAAATGCAAAATCACCTGGTAATAATCCTGCATCAAATGAGTGAATTTCTTCTCCGCTAGCATTAATTACTTTGATTTGATTGAAATCAGAATAATTTGTTAATCCAAACCAAATGTTTCCATTTATTTCTTCAACATGATAAACTAAACTTTGATCATAGTTTCCAATTTTATTTTCGCTATTTAAACTTAAATCTGCATTCATAGGAGATATTCCACCATCAAACGATCTATAAACATTATTTTCATATTTTAATATAGATCCTCCACATGGAGTTCCTGCGCCATAATTTAATATAACTGTTTCATCACCAATTTTTGTTGCACCATGAAACGTATTAAAACTTTCATCATAGTAAGTACGAGAAATAAATACTTCTCCGTTGTCAAATGCAATTTGCTGTGGACCTGACCCTACATCAATACTTTCACTAATCATATTTGTAGCCACATCAATTTTATGCACCATATTACCAGTACTAAAATAAAAATCACTATGTGGAACAGTAACCCATAAATATTCACCGTCAAATGCTATATCTTCTGGAAGTCCATCAATTGAAATTGAAGCTTCAAATGTATATGTGAACAAATCAAATACTTTTACATCTTGTGAATTCCAATTTGTTATGTACACTTTATCATTAACAACAACCATTTCTCTTGGGCTAGAATTTCCTGTTGAAATTTCTATTCCAGGCATGCTTAAACCATCATCAGTAATGTCAAAAATTTTCATCATATGACTATTATTAACAAGTACTATTAACTTATTTTCATGTACTTCAACAGATTGCACAATATCACCAAGCGCTTCAGTTTCAATCATATTACCATGATCGTCAATCATTGATACTGTACCATTTGATGCGCCATAGTTACCTTCATTTGCAACAAATACCCATGATGTGTTTTCACTTTCATCACAGATGCCATCAGAATCTGTATCATTTAGACAGTTTCCATCACAGTCAAAATTTTCTACTGCAAATTGGCAACTACCATCATCCACGTTTGCGTCGTTATTAAAATTACAAGCACTCATATCTATACAACCTTCAACATTTTCGTTATTGTTTTCACATGTATACAAAAACATTGATGCCATAATTAATAGGGCTACTTTTTTCATTGTTATCCTTTTTTCGGTTCGATTAAGATACAATATATTCAACCGCGAAATTATATTGTATAGTTAGTATCTGACTTATCTAAAATTTAGAAATACAGTTGCGCGACAGTTTTGGATTCTCACCAAATTCCTAACAAAAAATTGAGACTAAAACTAATAAATCATATAAAAATATTCAAATTATATTTACCACTTTCCATACATTGGGTTTGGGAACATATACATATTTTGTCCAAAACTGTAATAGTCATCTGGATCTGGGAAATCATGCCTTGCATCTCCAAAATATGCTAATACTTTCATAGGGCCTATTTCTTTAAAACGACCTGTACCATTTAATACTTCTGATCTTCTCACATATTTTTTATCTGGCTTATCAATTCTAAGTAGAAAAATATCGTCCTCTTCATAGATATCTAATGCTATCATATTATTCATTGTAGGAAGTTCATTTTTTGCCATCCTATTGCTTAAAAATATTAATTTAGTCTCAGTTGTTCTAACGCTGTCAATAAATGTTTTGGCTCCAGGAACTAATTTTGCTTCTTCTAGATTGACCCATACTGACCAGCTCTCAGGATTATATGATTCATTTTTTTCAGTTAGGCCAACTTGGTAGTCTGAATTGTCTAAAATAGTTTCATCTAAATCCATAATTATTGCAGACTGATTTGAAGCTTTTTTTAACTCTTCTGATAGATTGTTCCATGCATTTTTATAGGTTTGTTCACAAAGTATTTTATATTCATTAGAATTAGTTACCCATCTAATATCATTAGGTAATTTAGTTTCCTTGCTCGAATCAAAATTAGTATCAACTTTTAATGAGCAACCCCACAATATTAAAAATAATATATATATTTTAGATTTCATTTATGCTATCTCCTCCCAAGGTCCTGTGATTGCTATAGTCATCGTTGGACTATAAATATTTACAAATAGTGTTTTGCCATCAGGGGCAAAATTTACCCCAGCAAATTCAGAATTGTTCAAAAAATTCTCTGCAATAATATAGGTTGATCCATCTTGTTTTAATCCAATTAATCTATCTTTACCTTTTCCATCTTCACAAATAATCACATCACCCCATGGTGCAATTGTAATATTATCACACTTTTTCATCACATCACTACTATAAGATTCAAACATCATTTCAAGTGTTTGATCAGCAACATGCATTTTCCAAACTTGTCCAATCTTTTTTGCACCACCAGTTGTACATGTAAAATAAATGTAATTTTTATCATACCATATACCTTCTGGTCTAGCAAAAATAGCGGCACCTCTATCTGCTGCTCTAAATCTCATATCATCTTTAGGATTATCAACTTGATTTAAGTCTAACCAATCTACCTGATATTTAATATTTTTTTTAAAAATTACTTCGTTCCAATTTCTAGTGTCATTACTTGACATACCTTTTATCATTAATGCTTGTAATTTTCCACCTTTGATATATTTTCTTTTTACATTTGGAATAAATTTATATATAAGCCCATCATCTCTATCTTCTGTTTGATATGCAATACTTGTTTGTGGATCGATTGCCATTGCTTCATGTCTAAATCGGCCCATTGCTTTTAGAGGTTTTGCTATATTTAATTTAATGTTTTCTGATGGAATAACTTCAAAATTATANCCATGATTTTTAGNTAAG